>JAIEMN010000007.1 GCA_019752115.1 Gemmatimonadaceae bacterium | reverse complement strand
CTACCGCACCCAAGCGGCTCCTGCGGAGCGCTTGGCACTCAATTAACCGAGTCTCCTCCAAACCCGGGGCGGTTCAACGCCCGATTTCTCCGTCGTCTTTGAGGGGACCTCTCAGCCAGCCGGACGCCCCGTCACAAACCTCTCTTTCGTCGGCGCCGGCACCGTACGCTCAATCGGCTGTACCGCCGCAACCTGCTACGGCTGGGTCGACTCGTCGCGAACCATTAACTTCACTGCGTTGGTCAACGGGCGTCTCAAGTCCGCGAGCGTGGCGGTCGAGGTCCTTCCTGAGTGTGCGGCCAGTTCGCTCTTCGGTGTCAGGAGCTCGGCTGCCTTGGTTACCTGCGTCGATCCGGCGACTGCCTGCTGGACTTACATGTACTGCCTCCGAGACCTTACCGCTAACGAGAAGAAGTACATCCGAGATTCGGTGCTGACGAGGATGAAGACGCCAGATCGCATCCCACCTCAAGACAGTGCCATGTGTCGCGATCTCATCCAAACATTTACGAGACTTTTGAACTCCGATAGCATCTCCATGGGGAGATGGAGTCAGCCATCCTGGCTTATGGGGCATACGGGCAACACTTACCTGGGGCGCATTCACATCGACGACCAGTACTTCAAGGAGTATCGCGGAACATCCATTGATGGAGCGAGCACTCTGCTTGCCCGATACCTTCACGAAGTCGCACACCATGTCAACCAGACTCGAATCCCTCCTACGTATGGAAATCATTCAAGTCCGGACGCGAACGGCAACTACGCGGAGTGGCCGTACAGCAAGCTGCCGCTAGGCAGTGGTAATTCGTGCGTTCAATGGGGGATACCCTCCATACGACTGAGTCTGGTGCCAAAGCCGGATGGTTCGTACGACTCGCTTCGCCGTACCAGCCACAGGCGCCTTCGGTCACGGTTGCCTGAAGCGCCGTCCTGATGAGAGCGCACGCGATATGATCACTCTGCAGACTCGCGACCGCCGAACGTTCGTGCTCTGGGTGGCGATGAGCCTCCCGGTCCCGCTGATCGTGTCGGCGATCTACGACTCGCTCACATTCTCAGGCGTGATGTGGGATCGTGAACAGACGGTGGCACGTGTCGCTGGATGGGTATCAGTGCTGCCGCTCTGGGCGCCACCGCTGGCCCTCGCGGTCCTCGGATGGATGGCGCTCGTCCGTCGACAGCGCATATTTGCCACCTCACGCGCTTGGCATGCGGTGTCCCTGTTCTGCGCAATCGTAGTCACCGCCATGCTCAACGTCGTATGTGGCGTGCTCTTCCTGGTGGCGGTCACGGGCACCACGGTCGTTGACGAGGCTCGGCAGTGGCTCGTAATGACGACTCGAGGAACACACTCGCTCGAGTGGTCAGCGGGGGCCATCCTCATGGTGCTCATTCCACGCGTGCTGCTTGCGTCGCGGCTTCGCGCCGCCGGACTTGTCGATTATGCTGATGCGGCTCGAGGTGCCGGCCCGTAACGGGTAACGCAGTATGTCGACGCCGTGTGCCGAGATAGGGCTGGAGACACCACCGCCGAGCGTCCAGACCAGGCGGCGCTCATGCGTCGGTCAGCTCGCGCACCGCGCGTCGCACGTCGGCCTTCGCCAGGCGACGCTCGTGACGATGGGTCAGCACCGTCACATCCGGGTCATCAATCGGCCACATGGACACACGCCGGCACCGCCGACTCCAGACCTCGCGGTGCTGCGTGTCGCGATGGCCACCACGCTTCCGTCCATCCTTTCGACTCCGGCTCATACGTGCTCCGTCACGAGTGGCATGTGGAGGCCCTGTGAGGAGCATAGCATCTTGAGCAGGCTCCGGGGCGCTCACCACGCGGCCCACCCGCCGACCACCCAGACCACGCTTTCCTCGACGGCGGTGATCGGGAAGAGCTTGTCGGCCAAGGCATCGTGATAGGCCGCGTACCGCGCGGTCGCCTCGTCGCGGGCGCGTCGGGCCTTCGCCAGTGCGACCTGCGCGCGCCGCGCCTGCTGCACCCACGCTGACGTGAGGGGCTCACCACGCGTGAACCCTCCGGCGAGGCCGTGCGCGGCGCGCTCCGCCTCACGCAGCGGCGCGTCGGCGTCCACGTAGGCCTGCACGACGCGGAGCAGCTTCGTGGCTTCGCGGCGGCCCTGCACCTCGTCACACAGCACTACCACCGGCCGAACCGAGGTGCCGTCGCAGGTCCACAGGGAGCCGGAAGCCAGGGCGAAAGGGCCGCGATGCGCGAGGGGCCGCGTCGTCTTGATGCGCCGTGCTTTGACGGCGATGGCATCCGACGTGTTCTCGGCGTGCCGCAACGCGTAGTCCCGCGCCGTGTCGAGGTCGTCGAACGTGCGCTCGACAATGCGCACCTCAGCCAGGGTGCTGATGGTTCCGTTCTCCACGCGGTCGCTGTGCTCGTGCGCTACCGCCCGCTGGAGGTCCCGCACCGCGGCCCGCAGTTCATCTGGCGTGAGCGTGCCGGGGACACTCCGCGAACAGCCGCTCCGCGGTCAGCGCTGGGTACGTCTCGAGTCGCTCGAGGATCGGCGGCTTGAAGGGGTCGAGTCGCTGCGGACGCGGCGCCGACGTCCGGGGCACCGGCATCTCAATCACCCGCGTCAACTGCCCGGTCGCGATCCAGTGATGGACCGTCCGCGGGCTAATCCCTAACTGCTTGGCGATGGCTCGCTTCCCGAGCCCCTGCTCCGATAGGTGCTGTAGCAACACGAGGGTATCCCTGCTTTACACCAGTCTCCTCCCCCAGGGGAAGAGACCAAGGTCGCGTCGGCACGAGGCCGACGGAGGGCCTCGCAGGAAAGCTCCCAAGTGCGCAATTCTGCTTGGTGACTCTGCGCAATCTCATACTGGTGATGACAATCCCCACAATCGGCGCGTCAACTTCGATATGCCGCGACGCCAGCGCAATCTGCTCGAGCGCCAGTGTGCCGGTCCGCGCCCGCGTTATGCCGACACGCGTTTGGGCTTATGGTCGGCCGAACTCCGTGAGATCACGGTCCGAGACGTGCCCATTCGGGATGTAAAGAGCTCAACGTGTCGAGCGCCAGACGTCTCCATTGGGAGTCCGGCCACGCAAGGCTTCGCTCGATGACCTGCCGAGCGCCTTCGTCAGCGACTCGCCGTGCCTAACCCCAAGGACGTTCTAATCCGTGGTCTGGCGCCAACAGGGATTGAAACTCCTGTCCGCAGTGCTCTCTGAGCGTCTGGCACAGTGCCTTGACGTCAGCATTAGACAGTGGCGACTTCCGGCCTTCGAATCGCAACGGCGACAGTTCGCAGGCTGGCGTTGACGGCCGGCGCAGCCACGTCCGAAGGAGAAGCACAAGCTCCGTACAATCTGGATTCATCACTCCGAGCTCCGCATACCCGTGCATTGTACCAGCTCGCCCTTACGGACGAACTCATATCGAAGCGAACGCGTGTTCGGTGCCCGCGCTGAGCTGAGGGCACGCCGAGCTGACTCGACGCGTTGCGACGCGCGCCGGCCGGCTGCGCTCGTGACCGCCTAACGAGCGCCGAGCGTCACGAGTGCTCTCGAGTTTTTGAGGCTACGTTCGAAAAGGGGTCGTACGCAGGCTGCTCGGCAAGCCGTCGCACATAGCTGATCGGCGTAATCATGTTCTCCGTTCCTCCGCCGGTCTGGAACATACCGGTCATGGCCACTCCGATCACCTTCCCCGCACCGTTCAGAACGGGACCACCGCTGTTCCCCCCGAATATTGCATCACGGACGGTGAATCGTCGGGCTCCAAAGTAATCGGAGTTCATCCCTTGAATAACCGTCTCGGTGATGCTCATCGGGCGATCTGGCGCCCAGTTGGGAAACCCCACGATTCGAACAGGCATCCCGATCCTAAGCTGCGCATCATCCCCGGCCTCAAATTGATATTTTGCACCGTAGTTGCCGCGAAGGATTGCCAGGTCCCAGTCGACATTGAAGCGATCCATAAACAGGTTGGTCGCCCGTAGCGGCGCGTGCCAAGGAAACGCCTCGACGGTCACCGCCCGTCGCACCACGTGGTAGCAAGTAACCACCCCTATATTTCTCAGGACAAATCCCGTTCCCTGCTCTCCAGCTCTGTCGCGGCCCTCGGTGGTCATCAACACCGCGACGCCATCCTCGGGAATTGGCATCGTATCGAAGTAGTTCGTCCCGTGCTTGCGATCAACGCGCTCGCGTGCTCGTCTAATGAGCTCAACGTAGACCGGATCCGACCGTCCCTTCACCATGGCGAGATAGCTGAGTCTCCCCAAAAGCGTTTCTCGGAAGAGCCCAACGTGATCGCTCGCGTCCCGAGGCGCGAACGTGCGACGGTACGTTGCCTCAGCGGCCTCCTCACCATAGCGCTCCCATGCATGCAACATCGCACGTAGGTTTCGGATGAACTCACGGGGAACGTTCGGGCGCTTAGAGTTAACGATGAGTCCCGTCACCTCCTGCCGCTCGCTGTAGTGTGCAAGTCGCGTCTTCTTGGCGTTGAGCCGAAACCCATGGGACTCAACAATTTGCCTGAGCTCATCTGACACACGCGTGACATTGTCGACACCGCGCGTCACCAAGGCGGACGGAAATCGCTTTCGGAATTGAGAGAATGTCAGGTCGTCCGCGTAGCGCGTATAGTGACAGCGATTCTGATTCGCGAAGTCGCGAAGGGCAAAGTCCAATCCGCGCGCGATCATGTTCGCGAGAATCGGCGATGTCGGGGCCCCTTGTGGGAGAACGCTCTCGTGACAGCACAAGGCCGCGATGCGCTGCGCCCCAAGTTCGGGAATGTGGTACGGGGGCGCCATGAGCATGCCATGAACCCGCCCAAAGTGGATCGACGGAAAGAACTCTTCTAGATCGATGTTCAGCACCCACCGGGAGCGCGTATGCGACTGCGCGTTGTGCACCGTACTCCGTCGCTCGATAAAGCCGAACGCGCACGTCGGCGGTACGGTCAGGGCCGACAACACACGGTAGAGCCGCCGTTGCACCTCTTTCAGTCGCGCAGTGGGCGCGGTGATGACCCGGCTACCGCCTGACTTCTTCGGAACGTGAAACCGGTGGTATGCCCGGCGATTCAGGCTATTGGCGAGACCATCTAGCAGCGTCGGTGACATCTCGATGAGCTCGGCGATACTCCGCCGCGTCGTGAGCGTCGCCACTCGCTCTCTGAGCGCACTAGGTGACAAGTCGTAAAATGACATTCGGCCATGCTCTACATGCCATCATGGATCGATGTCCGCGGCACTACCACGGGGCTCACGCATACGAGAAGGCGAACGCCGGCTGTGGAGCTCTGACCTTCTGATGATGCGATGTGGCGAGACTACTGCGTGACAAAACTACGCCATGCACCATGCCAGCGTTTTCACGTCAACATTGGTACGTGGACTGCCGCAGGATCAACGGCATCCTTCAATTCCAGTCAGCCGGACGTCCGTGGACGAACAATAGCAGGAAAGTGCAGAACGGGCTACATCGCGCGGGGCACGACATCGGCCCACGGGTGATCGCGAAGGAGGTCACCCGTAGCACTGACGCTCCGGCACGCCGTCGACGGCATCAGCTCGTCACTACTCAGAGAAGGGAAACGGCCGCCAGCGCCCCGCGCACCGCACATCCGAGGTCACCCAGCCTCTCACGCCGGGCCGATTGAGAAGACGAGGAGCGGATCGCCACCGACTACCCCACGTGGGCGGGTCGTGCGTCTCGCTGCCGATGGTACAGCCAGCGACTCCCATTGGACCACGCTTGAGAAGCGATGAACTGCGGTGGGTGACCAATGCAGTCGCGTTTCCTGTCCGGGATCGCCGGAGTTAACCCGCACGACATGCCCTGTTTTCGTATTCGGCCTTTGTCACGGTGGCGCTTGACGAGCTTGCCGTTCTGAGATCGAATTGTGTGATCGGCTGCGGCTCCGTCTACGCGACGTCGCCGATCCCCACCGGACACATCTGGAATGGAGATGCACTATGGGACGTATTGATATGTCGGATGCCCTTCGCAGCGCCGCGCGCTATGCCGCGGCGAAGGCGCGGCAGGCGCGCGGGACAACGCCGGAGGTTGAAGCGGACATGCTGAATCGCCGGCGCAATTTTCTACTGCCAACCGACCGTGTGTTCTTTGAGAGCATCATCGAAGGGAGCGACATCCTGCCGATTCGTTATCTCGACATCGGGTTACGTGCGGCACGTGCCGTCGGGCGCATCGAGATCCCGGTTGATGGACGAGGGACGGGCTTCGCGACCGGATTTCTCATTGCGCCAAACCTGCTGATGACCAACCAGCATGTCTTGCGCTCCTCCGATTGGGCATTGGCAGCAACCGCTACATTTGACGCATCCGACGATGCTCGCGGGCTGCCCTTGACCCCTCATGTCTTTCGCCTGGATCCTCTGGACATTTTTGTCGCAGACGAGGCACTCGATTTCTCCATCGTGAGCGTCCTGCCGGTGGCCACGGATGGAACGCGTCTGAGCCGATTCGGCTATCTCCGCCTGTTTGAGGAAACCGGGAAGATCGTTCGCGACGAGTACGCCAGCATTATCCAGCACCCGAACGGTCGACAGAAGCATTTGGCCATTCGCAACAACCGTGTCACGGTCTATCCGTATGACGAGACCGCGGACGCAAGTCAGCTAGAAGGCAACAGCTTTATCTACTACGAGACCGATACAGTGCGGGGCTCCTCGGGCTCACCCGTGATGAACGATCAATGGTTTGTCGTGGCGTTGCATCGGCGGGGCGTACCGGCGGTCCGCACCGTCCGCGGCCAGCCCGTGGTGCTGCGGCGTGATAATCGGGCGGCGCGGCCTGATGACGACGACGCGAGCATTCAGTACGTGTCGAACGAGGGCGTGCGCGTGAGCCGCATTCTTGCACGACTTGGCGAAATTGCCGGCAACGCAGACAATCCGTTTCAAGCCAGTGCCACGCGTGCGCTTGGCATCATTCGGACAGCGGCCGGATTCGTCGCGGACGGGCCGCTGGCCACGCCAGTCGAAGTGGCAACGCCTCTTTCGGCCGTCGGTGCGCGCAGTGGGACGCGACGGCTTGCTCTCGCGCCGGAGGGCTTGGAGATCACGCGGCGAGCACTGGACCAATTTCCAGACTCGCTCGGCTACGATCCAGACTTTTTGGAGGGATTCACGATCCCGCTGCCGACTCCCACGCCGACGCTTCGGCGCGCGCTGGCGCCTCGCGTGGACCGACCGCAGGAATACCTCTTGCCCTTCCGGCACTTCACGACTGCAATGCATGCGCGGCGTCGGTTACCCGTGTTCGCGGCGGTCAATATCGACGGAGCGCGACGACCCTCCGGAAGTCTCGGGCAACGGCCGCCGTGGTCGTACGATCCTCGTATCGCTGAAGAGCATCAGCCGGACGACTCTATTTTCTCGCAGATGCTGCAGCGAGGACATCAGGCGGCGCGCGAGTACGTCATTTTCGGCAGCGCCGCCGAGCGGCGGCAGGCGGACATCCACAGTTTTACCTTGACCAACGTCTGCCCGCAGATCGCAGCATTCAACGGGTCACGTGAATGGTACCGAGTCGAGCGTGAGGTGGTCGGACAAGCGAAGGCCGAGAGCGCTCGTCTCATCGAGTTTGTGGGTCCGATTCTTCAGGCCGATGATCCAACGTTTGACTCGCTCCGAAGTAAGGAGTCCACCGCGGCGTTCTCGACTCGCATCCGTGTCCCGCTCCGGTTCTGGAAGATCATCGCGTGGGTTGAAGGGGATGCCTTGGTTCATCGGGCCTTCATTTTGGACCAGAGTGACGAACTCGATGAGGCGGGCCCGCTCGAACTTGACATCGAGACCCCCGATGGCGTGCTGGACTCGACGATTGACGAGATCTCGGAACTGACGGGCCTGCGATTCGACGGCCTATAGCTCCTCTCACCGCGCAGCGCACGCGGCGGCCGCTGCGTGCGCTGCGCAGCGCGGCGCGGCGCGGCGCGCGCGTCCAGCAAAAAGGCCGAACGCTCGTCGGCTGGTTAGCTGCAAGCCCACATGCTGCTGAGGCAGTGCTAGCGGCGTTGTGTCGCAGATATAGACCCGCGTGGGCCGCCCTCCGCCGGAGCCTTTCGCGTTTGCGGCGCGTCCTTGCGTGACTGATAGCGCTGCGACGACCACGCGAAGCCGGTGTAGCGGCACGCTTGGCGCTCGGAGAGGCCGGCGGATTTCATCGCGTGCTCGACGACCCTCCGCCGCTGCTCGGGCGTCGCCACCTTTTTCCCCAGCAGGTCCTTCACGACCTGAAGATTCAGTGCTTGGTCGGCCACCAGCCGCTTGAGCTGCCGATTCTCCTCCTCGAGCGCCTTGAGCCGCTTCGCCTCCGCGACCTGCATCCCGCCGTACTTCTTCTTCCGGCGATACAGCGTCTGCTCGGTGACGCCGTGGCGGCGCACCAGGTCCGACGTCTTCGCCCCCGCGTCCCACTCGTGCAGCACCGCCACGATCTGGGCCTCCGTAAACCGACTCTTCCACATGCGTCCCCCTCGGCTGGGACTAACATGCAGCGTGGATCAGATTTCGGAGGTCACGTCACGTCATGGGGGGCCCGGCTCGAACATCGTAGGCCCTAACGGCGGACCGTTTATGTGAGGTTGTTGTCAAGCCAGTCGTTCACCTCTTTCGGCCCCCATCCAGAATACGGCTGCCTTAAGGTGATCACGTACACGTTATCGTTCGTGTCGGTGATCTGTCTGATGCGATCTCGCACGACGGTCGGTGATTCATTGGTGCGAATCGCGTAAGACGACTCGGAGAGCTTCGCCCACGAGAACGTCTTGATGTAACCCAACAAATTCGTGTAAGCCTGCCCGGGACTGTTGAGATCGTACGTCACCAATAATACTGCCACAGATTCTCCTCGGTTTCGGGTTTACTCTTCACCGACAGGTTCGCGTCAACGATGTGCATCGGATATGATTGGCCGCACCTTCCGCGACTGGAAGTCGCGGCATTTCCGTATCCGGCCCAAGAAAACCGAGTCACGCCGAACGAAACGGCGTGAGGAGCCTTCGTTGGTGAATTCGGTGAAGGGCACCCGGCTGAACACGCCAAACCGCGTGCGACACCACGGAGAAGAAACGGTTCGGTGAGCGCCCCACTCGCGTCACCTCCCTACTGCTGGCACCGCGGAACCCGATTCTTGGAGTCAGATTCGATGATGATTTCTCCTTGGACGAAGGCGTTCGTGGCGAACGTAGTTTGGTGATCTTTACGCAGCCTTCGCCACGGCGACATCCGCACCGTCGCTATCGGTGGAGCATTTCGCCGTCACAGGCATGCCCGCACACCCCAAACGGCGCGCGGGCCTAGTCGTCCTTCGACATCACGTGCTCGCAGTACCCGCAGTACGGGGCCGAAAGGAGCTCCGACAGCGGAATGTAGGAATTGCATCGTGCACACGTACGGTTCACCGAGCTACCACAGCGCGCACACCGGTTCTCGAAGTCGATGTACGCGTTGGTCGCGCAGTCCGGGCAATCACCGACCGGATTTTCGCCCCCATCGGTGGCGGCGAGGTACTCGTCCCACGCCAGCTCACGCGCGAGGGCCTCGGGGATGACGGTGTCCGCATCGTGTGTCGCACCGCAGGCGCGGCACGACAGCACGATGTCGTCGAACGACCTCGACTCCTCTGTTGGCCGCAGCAAGTCCGAGGCGCAGGCGTCGCATCTCACTTTGACGATGCCGTTCGCCAACGTGTCGGACTCCCAGGCGATGCTTGCCAATGCGTCGTCGCAGGCCTGCCGCTCGATGGCGTGCACGGCGGCGACGTTCAACATTGCCTCCCAAGTATCGACGCCGACGAGATCGCGCGGCGCCCTGTTCAAATGCACTTCGGCGATTCGCCGCACCAACACCATTGCCGACGTAATCACATCGGCGATAGCTTCCACAGACAACTGGGAGCTGTAATGCTCCACGTCATTTCGCACGTCCCCGATCCGGTGTAACGCGTCCCAGTCGAGATGAATGCCGACGGCCGTGCAGCGCTGACGGATTTGCTGCGTGTCGATGGTGCGCTTGCCCTTCCCGCGGTAGACGACCTGCCCGGACTCGTCGAGCTGCGGTTCGATGCTCGCCCGAATGAGAGTCTCTCCAGCGGGACCGGGCACCTTGGTCAGGATGGCCTGCTTGAGCAGGAGGAGGATGCCCGCGTGGATGCTGCGCACGGCGGCCAGCAATCGCGGCCGCGTACCGGTGTGGTAATCCTCGACGCCAACCTGAATGGCATCGACGGCGTTCGAAAGCAGATCCATAGTTCGTACCGTGCTGTGTCGAGTAAAGAACCGCAAGGCCGGGTGCCCGGCCCCGACATCGCCTCGGTGAAGTTCGCGCAATTAGTCCGGCAGCAAATCGCGGAGCGGTTCGAGGCGCGCCAAGAGATCGTCGAAAGAGGGCTGCGAGTCGCCGAAGTACATCTGACGCTCGCTTTGGTGCAGAGCCGCAAATTCCCGACGTTGGTCCGCTGTGGGCGCGAAAGCCGAGCAGGTCTTGAGACCCAGACGCGTCACGTCGAAGTTGCCCCCATAGTAGGCGTTGCTCAGCTCCGCGGCCTCACGCACCAATTTCGTGAAGTCTTCGGAGGCGACGAAGTCCTTAGCTTCGGGTACCGATTCGAAGACCATGACTACGTCGTAATAGTGACGTGGACGAAGCGGGATGTTACCCACAGCGCCGGCGCTCAGCGCCAAGATTTTCTCAACGAGGGTGCGATGGGGGTGAAGCACCTCGAGCGATAGGGGCGCCAGATCAGCCTCGCATTCGGCAAATGCGTCGAGCGCGCTGCCCCGCACCTCATCCAGGTACTCCGCGCACATGGAGCGAACCGTCCGTTGTACGTGCGGGTGCGTCCCGCCGCGGTATCCTAGTTCGACGAGAACGACGTCCTCCGCCGGGCCGAGCGCTTGGTGCGGACGACCGGGCACTGGATAGCGCACATTCATGTAGTATTGACTCCGCCTGCGATACCACTCTCGCTCCTCTCGGCTGCCCAACGTGCTCTTCTCTGGCAGCACCATCCCGGTCATGTCGGTGATCTTTTGGTGCAGCGACTGGAACACGCGCTTGCGGACACCATCGCTCGTCGGCGGCTCGCCGAAGTTAGGGCCCGTGATCAACAGATCGACGTCTTCCGAGAACCGGCGAATGACGTTCCATGCTTTCGAGAGACTGGTGCCGCCCTTGAAGACGACGCAATGCGTTGCCGCTTCGCACGGCGCGATGGCCTCCAACACGCGCGTAACCCAGTAGTCCTTCTCAACCAACGCGGGCAAGAGTGCACGGGCGTCGGCAGTCAGATTGACGAGTTCGCTAAAGTCGCGGTGGTCGGCGAAGCGCATGCGTGCAGTGGCGACGGGGTGGGGTGCCGGCCGCAATGAACGGTGGGGTCCGGCTGCCCCCCAGCGCACTGATCCGGCAGTCTTTCTCGCTTAACGGTCCAACGCAGGCTTGCCCGCCTGCTCCTTTCTGCCCCGGAGGCGCCACGTACGTGCGTGACGAAGCCCAAGGTCCTCCGGCACGTCGTACGTGGTGAGCGGATGGAGCCCATCGCGGAGCTCGTCGAGCGCGCGTCGGATCTCCCCCGTTGTGGACCCAGATGAGCCATCCACGGCCTCCTTAGGCCGACCCGCGTCGGTACGCGTTCCGGTCGGTCGAGCGCGAAGGACCTCCTCGCAAATTGCACCAAGCAGGGCGCGAACGCGCGGAGGCTCTGCGGCGGCGAACTGCGTCAGCCTGGTCACATTCAGCCGTCCGCTGGAGAGCAGGAGTTTCAGCCGACCCACGATTGCCGCTGGCGTGGTGTCCGGCACACGCCGCAGTCGCCGCAGCGCATCCAAGGCCCCCCGCTCCGGAGACGTGATCCCCGCCTGTGCGGCGAGAGGCCGGGACACGACGTGGACGGCAATACCGCGATACGCCTTCGTACGGACGCGCTTGGGCGCTGCCAGCGTGATGGCGGCGCTCATTTGTGTTGTCAGTCCGAGCCGATTGAACTCAGCAAGGCCACTCGGAACGGCTTCGACACCGCGGTGGCGGAGTGCCGCCGCGACAGCCAGCGTCGGGTCCGGCCGGCTTGCCCCGAAACTGGTCATCCGGCCGGCAAAGTAGACGCCTCGCCGGACGCGTTGGAGTGCTCCCCGGCGCGCGAGGCGCGAGAGCGCGGCCGCGACGGCGCCGTCAGCGTCCAGATCGCTGAAGTCCTGAAGGCTCCAGTACCGTTCACTGCCGCCTGACGCGACACGCTCAGCGACGGCGTGCGCGACCGATTGCTCCCGTGCTCGATTCATAGCTCAAGAGTATCGCGCTCAGCCCTATAATGTCAAGTAAATGCCGCCATTTATTTGACATTATAGCTCCGCAGGATCTAAAAAACTCTCGTAAACAGTTGCAATTAAATAACTTCTATCACAGGAGGCTTTCCAAAACACCCGCTGCGTGCAGGAGTGAATGCTTCCGGTAGGGCGCGATTGCGAGGGTCGCCGAGCGTGCCCGATCTTCGCAAAACCTTCGGCTCTCGCCGGTGGTCGACCATATTACGGTAGTGCTGCCCTCCCGTTTGCGCAGAGTGCTAGACGGGTCTCATCGGCCGCGAACTATGATGATTCCTAGTAGCAAACCGAAAACGCTCCGCGACGAGGCCTTCATTGGTCAGCAGGGCGTTAACTTGGTCGCGACCCGCGTAACGGACATGGGCTACGCGTGGCACCCGGGGAACGCCTCCCTTGATGCAGGCATCGACGGGTTCGTGGAACTCAGGGATACGAACACTGGGGCTGCCCTCAACCTCATTCTGCCGGTACAGAGCAAGGCGACTGCGCAGCCGTGGGCGGAGGAGACCGCGACCTCCTTCGAGTTCGTGTGTCGCGAGCGCGATCTCGTGTATTGGTTGGGTGGAAGTCACCCGGTGGTCTTGGTCGTTTCTCGACCGCAGGACGATGAAGCCTACTGGGTATCGGTGCGGGACTACTTCCGCGATCCACTCCGCCGAAAGCAACGCAAGATTGTGTTCGACAAGGCGCGTCAGCGCTTCGACCACTCAGCAAAAGCGGCGCTAATGGAGCTCGGCGTACCGCGAGACGGCGGCTATTACTCGGCGCCGCTTCCCCGGCTGGAGCCGATCTTCTCCAATCTGCTGCGCGTCCGTCGCTTGCCTCGCTACGTCTACACAGCGACAGCGGTCAACAGCGACCCGCGGGTGCTTGGGGGCCTGCTCCGTGAGGCCGGCGTGCGGGACATCGAGTGGGTGCTTCGAAAGGGACGCATGTTCTCGGTCCACGACCTGTCGCAACGTGGCTGGCGGACTGTGGTCGATCTGGGGACAGTCGAGCGGCACGACGGCGCGGAATGGGGGGCGCTCGACGACGTCGCCCGGGCCGACGACCTGCACGACTTCATTCACCTGCTCGGGCGCTGCCTGAGCACGCGCTTGCGACCGCTTGGCGTGCGCTACGAGCGGGAGATGCGCTACCACTTCTTTGAGGCGACGCCCGACCTCACGCCACGCGCAATTGCGTATCGCAGCCTCAAGCACGCCAGTTCGCGCGTGGTGTTCAATCGCTACGGTAAGGCAAGAGGCGACGTGGTGCGCGACTGGTATCGGCACAATGCTTTCACCGGGCGCTTCATGCGGTACGACGGCGCGTGGTACCTCGAGATCGTACCCGACTATCATTTCACCCACGACGGCTGGCGGGCGCTCCGGTTTCAAGCTTCGAAGCGCGCTGGCATTAAGGCGCTCGAGCGCAACGGCACCGTCCTGGGGCAAGTGGTGATGTGGGCCGATCTGCTCTCCCCGACGGGCAGCGATCTGTTTGCCCAACCTGACTACCCCTACCTGGAGTTTGGGAGGCTCGCGGAGTTCACGCTGGAGGCAGGCATTGACGAGAACGAGTGGTTAGGAAAAGAAGACGAGCACGAACTCCGCGCAGCGGACAACGCCTGGACGAACCTCCCGCTGTTCTCGACCGAGCCGTCGCCCTACGCCGATGACGCCCCGCTGCCGAAACGCCCACACGCGCTCGACGATGTAGTGCAAATGCCCAGCACACGCGACGTGGGGATCGCGGATGAGACCCGTCCGGAGAGCGCACCGGCCGCGTCGGCCGGCCCCCTCACGTGGCACGACCGCGACGGGATCCGGGCACCAAAGCGTCGGGGACGGTCGTCCTGATGCAGCTCGACTTTCTGCCCGAGCCCGCGCTGGAGTTCGGCGGTGGCATGTCGCACATAGACATTCGCTTCGGGCTCATGCAATATGGCCCGCTCGACATCACCAGCGAGCTCGCGCCTCGCCGCATCAAGGTGGGCGTCGTCGGCACCCCCGCGGGCACCGAGATGTTGCGCGAGTGGCTGGAACGGTGTCGTGCCGAAATCGGCGCGCGCGAAAGCCGTCAGCGAAACTTGTTTCCGCGATTCCCCGGATTTGCCGAGGACGTGGCTTTCGGATCGACGCTCGTCTTGTCCGACGAAACCACGCGCACGATTGCGGATCGTTTCTTCGACGCCCTGCGACAGGGATCGGCGAACGAAGCAATTCAGGGCGCGGTGGACCTGTTCTTGCAAGAGTGTCGGGTCCTCAGCCACGACCACCGCGTGGACGTCGTCGTCTGCGTGGTGCCCATGCGCATTGCGGAGCTCATGGATCCCGCGTTGCGCGACACGCGAACACCCAGCGCCGAAAACGACGACGCGGAGGCCATCCGCGACGATGCCGACGAGCGCGACCTGCTCGCGCTCAACTTCCGGGATTTGCTGAAGGCGAAGGCGATGGGCGTGGCCCGCCTGAACACGCCGATTCAGCTCATCCTGCCCTCGAGCCTGAATCCGACGCTCGGCCGCAAACTCAAGATCCGGGAGAACGAAACTCGCTCGGTGCAAGACGAGGCGACGCGCGCGTGGAATTTTCATACAGCGCTCTACTACAAGGCTGGCGGACGGCCTTGGCGAATCCCGCGAGATCCGCGACAGTTTACGACGTGTCACGTAGGGATCAGCTTCTACGAGTCGCTGGATCGCCGCGCGATCTTGACGAGCATGGCTCAGGTGTTCGATGAGCGAGGCGACGGAGTCGTCGTGCGCGGCGGACCGATCCAGATGTCGAAGGATGATCGCGTGCCCCACCTGACGGCCCTAGATTCAGAGGCGCTGCTCATGCGCGCCTTGGCACGGTACCGGGACGTGCACAAAAACGCGCCGGCGCGCGTAGTCGTACACAAAAGTTCGCCGCACAGCCTCGCCGAACTGGAAGGGTTCGACGCGGCGGCGACGCGGGCGAACATCGAAGTCGTGGACTGCGTGAGCATCGGGCGACGCCCGACCACCCGGCTCTTTCGCTACGGGAACTATCCGCCGCTCCGCGGAACGTACCTGCACTTGGACGCACGCGACCATCTCCTCTACACGCGTGGAAGCGTCAACTTCTTCGAGACTTACCCCGGGAGCTACGTACCGCGTCCACTCTTATTCCGATGCGACCGCGTAGAGAGCACACCGAAGCACATCGCGCGCGAGATGCTGGGTCTCAGCAAGCTCAATTGGAACGTCACGCAGTTCGACGGCGGTACCCCCATCACCATCGAGGCGGCTCGACGCGTCGGGAAAATTCTCAAGCACCTCGGCGACGACGACCTCGTCGGCCATCAGTACGCGTTTTACATGTAGCGATCCGGCGTTCAGGCGAGGCGCGCGCTGCGCCATCCAGCTTGTTCGCCCACGAGCCAACGGATCGTTGAGATACCGTTCGACTATTCTTTGACGGTCCGTTTCTCCCGTGGAGTGAAGGCTGTCCGAGTTCAGTGTTGTGACCATCGAAGTCAGCGCTCCTCTAGGAGCGCCTGAACCAGAATATCGAGAGCGAGACTTATCCGAGCAGCGGTCAGCAAGGAGACGTTTTTTCTTCCGCGCTCCAATTCTCCCAGATAGGAAGCGTCTAGGCCGGCTTCATTTGCCAGCGCTGCGATGGATCGCCCCTGCTCCTTTCGATGCCGCCGGACGTTCGAGCCGAAACGCGCGAGCAACTGCCGATCTGCATCGGTCCACCCAGCGCCTTCTGCTCCCCTCTCGCCGTCTCCTTCAGCTGCGAACATGAGCCTCAAAGAGCCAACGGGATGCGGGCCGGAAGCTCGCATCCCGTTGATTTGTCGTTAGTTAGACTCGACGACAGTTATGATTCCGCGAAAACGACAATTACGGTTCCACGGAAGCGACAGTTGTGATTCCGCGCTAGGGCTATGGGCGACTCAGCCGCACTCGCTGAAGCCACACACATGGCACTTCACGCAGCCTTCGGCGAACTCCAGCTGTGACCCGCAGTCCGGGCAGGTGCCCATGAACACTTCACCGCCCACCGAGCCGAACTCGATCGCCGGCTGCGCCTGCTCGCCCATCGGCGGGCGCGTGATTGGCACACCCGCGGCCGGCGTCGGCACCGGCGCGCTGAGGGAGTTCACCGGGCCCTGACCCACGGCCGTCGAACCGCCGTTGAGCAGGTCCTGCTGCACGCCCTGCTTTTCCCGCCACCACTGCTCGAGCGCAATACCCACCGCGTCGGGGAGCGAGAGCACCTTGTTCGGGCCAAGGCCCACCGCGCGATCCGACGAGATGCCGCGCAGCTGGCGATGGATTTCCTGGAGCGAGATCCCCGAGCGCAGCGCCAGCGAGATCAGGCGGCCGATCGCTTCGGCGTCGGCCATCGCCGAGCCACCCGCCTTGCCGAGGTTGAGGAACACCTCGAACGGCTGCCCCTTCTCGTCTTCGGTGATGTTCACGAACATCACGCCGAGCGGCGTTTCCTTGCGGATGGTCGTGCCGCGCATCACGTCCGGACGGGCGCGCTTGCCACGACGGCTCGCGTTCTCCGCCTCGGCGCTGAACAGCGACTTCTTGGTGCGATCGAGCTCGTTCGTGAGCTCGGCCAGCGTGCCCTGCAGCTCGCCCATCTCGCGCTTGAGCGCGGTGATCTCGGCCTTGTCGGCCTTGTCACCATCACGCTTGGCCGCGGCATCGGCGGTGGCACCGGTGCTGAGCACCTGGCCGTCGCGCGAACCGTCGCGGTACACCGTGACGCCCTTGCACTTCATGTCGTAGGCGTACTCGTAGATCGCGCGCACATCCTCGACCGTCGCCGCGTGCGAGAAGTTCGTCGTCTTGGAGATGGCCGAGTCGCAGTGCTGCTGGAACGCCGCCTGCATCTTGATGTGGTATTCCGGCGAGATGTTGTTCGCCGTGTTGAACACCTTCTGCCACTTGGCCGGCACTTCGTTGTGCGTCACGACGCCGGTCTTGGCGATGCGCTCCATGAGCTCGTCGCTGTACCAGCCTTCAGCCTTCGCGATCGCCACGAAGTCTTCGTTCACGTCCGGCATCATGACGCCGGCCTGGTTGCGCATGAACGCCACCGCGAAGAGCGGCTCGAGACCCGACGAGCAGCCGGCGATGATGGAGATGGTGCCCGTGGGCGCGACCGTGGTGACGTTGCAGTTGCGGAGCAGCTGCATCGGGCGGATACGCTCGCCGTTCGCGTCACGCGCGCAGGTCTCGTCCGGGCCCCAGATGGAACGCGCCCACTCGGGGAACGCGCCGCGCTCCTTGGCGAGGCGCTCCGATTCCTTCTTGCCTTCGACGTCGAGGAACTCCATGACCTTGCGGCCCATCTCCACGCCTTCCGGGCTGTCGTACGGGATGCCGAGACGCACGAGCATGTCGGCAAAGCCCATCACGCCCAGGCCGATACGACGGATGCGCTTGGAGAGCGCGTCGATCTCGGGGAGCGGGTACTTGTTGACGTCGATGATGTTGTCGAGGAAGTGCGTGCTCAGCGCGATATCGCGGCGCATCGCATCCCAGTCCACCGTGCCGTTCGTGACGTAGTAGCCCACGTTCACCGAACCGAGGTTGCACACGTCGTACGGGAGCAGCGGCTGCTCACCACACGGATTCGTGGCCTCGTAGTCACCGAGGTGCGGCACCGGGTTGTAGCGGTTCGCTTCGTCGATGAAGAACACGCCCGGCTCACCCGTGCGCCACGCGCCCAGGATCATCTTGTCCCACACTTCACGCGCGCGGAGCTGACCGGTCACGGCCTTCGACACCGGGTCGATGAGGTCGTAGTTCGCGTCGGCCTTCACGGCCTCCATGAACTTGGTCGTGATGCCCACCGAGATGTTGAAGTTCGTGATCTTGGTGAGGTCTTCCTTGCACGCGATGAACTCCATCACGTCGGGATGGTCGACGCGCAGGATGCCCATGTTCGCGCCACGACGGGTGCCGCCCTGCTTCACCGCATCCGTGGAGCTGTCGTACAGCTGCATGAACGACACGGGGCCCGACGCCACGCCAGTGGTCGAGCGCACCATGCTCCCGCGCGAACGCAGACGCGAGAACGAGAAGCCCGTGCCGCCGCCGCTCTGATGAATGAGCGCCATGGAGCGGAGCGTATCATAGATGCCGCTCTGGCCATTGCTGAGCGCGTCATCGACCGGCAACACAAAGCAGGCCGAGAGCTGCCCGAGCGGGCGGCCGGCGTTCATCAGCGTCGGCGAGTTCGGCTCGAACCGGCGCTGCGTCATGAGGAAGTAGAACTCCTCGGCGAGGGCCTGGACCGCGCCATCGCTCGCCCCGTAGCGACGATCGGCCTCGGCCACGACCGTGGCAACGCGCCAGAACATGTCTTCGGGCTTTTCCGTCGACTTGCCCGACTTGTCCTTGACCAGGTAGCGCTTATCGAGGACGGTGCGGGCATTCTGGGACAGCGTGACCAAACCTTCCGGCGGCGTGGCGGAGAAGGGCATTCGTGGGGCTCCTAATGGGTATGGCGTGGGGCGGAAATCGGGCGCTCAGGCATGGTCCCGGGTGCGTCCCCGGGGACTCTGGAGGGGGGCCGAGCGGGCGGGTATGCTCGCACCGTCCGTGAGTCCGCGCAAGTCTCGCTGCAAGACATTGACCGGCATGCACTTGCGTGAGACTGATCACGTTCGTGCGACGCGCGTGGAGTTCTCCACCGACCACAAGCTTGTGAGATATTCGCCGGGGCTTCAGTCCAGACCGCCCGAATAAATGTGAACGGCTACGGTCGCGACAGTGTTCCGGGACGATTGGAAGTCATTGCACCGCAACAGTTTCACGCGACGTTCCGAAAGCTGTTACGAGCAGCACCCCAGCAGCACCGCGCCAGACGTCAGAATGTCCGTGGATAACGCACACGGGCCTGCGGATGGGACCGCTTGCCTGCACTCGCGGAGTGAGGGGCGGGTTTGCTTGGAGGCGCGAACGGGACCGCGAACAGCGTATACGAGGAGCGTACAGATGGGGCGTATACATGCCGCGTATACATGAGCGCAACCGCGGTTCCGCTCCACGTATGCGCCCCATGTATACGCCTATCGTATACGCTCCACGTATACGCCTCTACACCACCCCATCCGCCCTCACCGCACCTCCAAAAACTCCCCCCCCGAATGCCGCCGCGCGAGATCCACGTACCGCGCCGCATTCTCCCGAATCCCGGCCTGCTGCTCCGCCGACACCGCACGCACCACCTTCCCCGGCACGCCCACCACCAGGCTCCCCGGCGGCACCACGGTGCCCTCGAGCACGACCGCACCGGCCGCAATCACGCTCCCCGTGCCCACGTGCACCCGGTTGAGCAGAATCGCGCCCATCCCCACCAGCACGCCGTCCTCGAGGGTGGTGCCGTGCACGATCGCCCGATGGCCGATGACGCAGTCGGCGCCGATCGTCGTCGGCACCCCCGGGTCCGCGTGAATCACCGCGCCATCCTGCACATTGCTGCGCGCGCCGATCGTGATGCGCTCGGTATCGCCGCGAATGACGGCGCTGGGCCAGACGCTCGTGTCGTCGGCGAGATGGACGTCACCGACCACGGTGGCGGCAGAGTGAATAAAGGGCTTCGACATGCTTCGGTGCGCTTCGGTTGGAGAACCCCTGAGAGCTCAACGTGAAGAACGTCAGGAGGGAGCGCTCAGGACCGCGACCGACAGCACGCACCGCCGCCGTCCTGACGCCCACTCCCTGAAATTCTGCCCTCTGAACTCTCGCAGGAAAAAGATTCGCTCACTCAGAAGTACCCACCCAACGTGAAGTACACCGCCCCCTTCCGCGCCACCCCCGTCGGCGCGGCATACGGCGCCGCCACGCCCAGTCGGAAGCGATAGGGCACGTCGTACGCGAGCGCGGCATCGAGCACCAGCTCCGCCCCCGCCGACGCGATCCAGCCGTCGCGCACACCCGGGCGTTCGCAGATGCCCACACTCGTGGCCTGTCGCGCAAATGCCCCCGGGCACCACGCGCGCCCGGCATCGCTGAAGACCGTCAGCGACAGCTTGTCGCTGTAGAACGTCAGCGGGCTCGGCACGCGCGAAAAGAGCGTGAGAGGCGCGCGATACTCGGCGCTCGCGGCGAGCGCGCGAATGCCACGCTGCGCCGCCGGCGCAACACCGCGCACGCTGAAGGTCCGCGCCGGATCGCCCACGTTCACACCGGGAAAGACTTCCCCCGTGAGGCCACTCACTCCGCCCACCGAGAACTCGGTCGCCGTCTTCTCATCGGTCACGCCGGCGGCGGCGCGCAATGCGATCACGTGGCGCGCGTAGCCGGCAAAGTCCAGCGGGGCGTACGCGCGCGCCGACGCGACATGGCGCCACGACCCGAGCTCCGGCGCATCCAACCGCCACCGGTACGCACTGCTCGTGGAGAGCGTGACGCCCTCTTCCACACTCACGCTGCGCAGCGCGCGCCGCGCGGTGCTCACGTTGGTGTTGACGAAGAGCGTGGGATAGCGCGTGCCCGTGCGCAGCAGCGAATTGGCCGGCCCCAGCAGGGAGTCCGCCGTGGCGGTGAAGTCGCGCCACTCGTACTGCGCGCCCAAGGTGCCACTCATGGCCCAGCGCACGCGCGGCACACTCACCGTGCTCGACAGCGTCGCGAAGCGCTTCCGCCGCGCAATGCTCCCGATGACCTGGCGCGCGGTGTTCACCACGCCAAACGTGGCATCCCACTGCTGACTCATCGAGAGATCGAACACCGGCACGCCAAGTCCGGCGAAGCGATAGAGCGCGTAGCCATCCACCTCGCGGCGTTCCGGTTGGATGAGCGCGCTCGCCTGCCAGAGGTGCCGCCCGAGAATGTCATCGCCACTCGTGATGAACCCCGTCGTCGGGCGCCCGTCACGCCCCTGCCCCGCGCTGGGGAGCCAGTAGCGCGGGAGCAGCATGCGGAGCGCCGAGTACCGCGTGGCCGGGAGGGAGGCGATCGCGCGCGGATCGACCACCGTTGGGAGCGCCACCGGCTCCGTCGTATACCACGCATTCGTGGCCATCGCCCCGGCCGTATCGAGCGGCAGCACCGCCGCATGCAGCCCGTCGCCCCGCTGCACCAGCACCGCCACCGAGCGGCCATCGGGGCTTACCGTGGGCTCGTACACCGCCGTGCTCACGCGCGACGCCTGCCGTACCTCCTCACGCGCCTCACGCCAGCGCAACGTGTCGAGCATCTCGAGATCGCCCAGCGGCGCGGTCTCGAGCTGCATGCGCCCGCTGCGATCACTCGCCCACACCAACCGGTCGCCCTTGGGCGTGAACGACGGCGACGCAGACACGCCGCGCCCGCCCGCCACCGCCTGCCAGATGTGCCCGAGCGTATCGAGCACCATCACCCGCTGCTCACCCGTCCCCAGCAGCTGCACCGCCGTGAGGTACGCACCCGACGGATGCCACCGCGGCTCCGCCCACATCTCGCGCCCCGCCCCCGCCGCGATCACGCGCACCGACTGCCCATTCGGACTCACGCGCACCAGCGACGAGGTCCCCGCCGCCAACTGGATCGCCACAATCTCTCCATCCCGTCGCACATCCGGCATCACCAAGCGCGCACCCGTCGTCAGCCGCCGCTCCCCCCCGCAGTCCGTCTTCCCGCCGTTCGTCTTCCCGCCGTAAGTCTTCCCGCCCTTCAAGCAGTCCCAATACAGGTCCGCCCGCACCGTATACGGATCCAAGAAGTCGTTCTGCGCCCCCACCAGCCCATCCGGCCCCACCGCCCACGTATCGAGCGACGTCTTCCACCCAAGCCGCCGCGGCGCTCCCCCGCGCACCGACGCCGCATATAACCCGGTGACCCGCCGCCCATCACTCGCCGCGTACACCAGCGAGTCCGCACTCAGCCAGCGCGGGCCGTTCGCGAAGTATCCGTGTGCACTCACCCAGGTGAAGCGATCCGCCGTGGTGTCGATCGGCGCGCGCGTGAGCGAATCGCGATACGCCGCCCAGATCGCATTGAACGAGCGACCGAAACCGATCGTGGCGTTGTACTGCGGGAGGTACGGCACCAGCATCGCCGCCGTCGCGTCCACATATCGCCGCATCCCCTTCCCCGCCGGCGCCGAACGCGCGGCTTGTTCCATCACGGTGGCGCCGTAGAGATACGCGGCGTTACCCCGCGGATAGCGCGTCGCACTGAGCGACCACCGCCCCAATGGCATCAGCAGTGAATCCCGCGCCGCGGCACGCAGCAGCGACGGGAACTCGGTACTCACGTCCCGCCCGAAGCCCGTGAACTTGGACTCGTAGTGTACCGCCAACCCTTCCTTCACCCAGCTCGGCGTGAAGGTGTTCGGAAAGAGGACCGGGTTGCGCCCCAGCACCCACCGCCCAAGCGCCCACACGCCGCGCGCGCGATCAAGGTGAAAGACATGCGCGAGCTCGTGCGTGATCACCGAGCGCAGCCAGTCGCCCGTATAGCGCAACTCCGCCGCGGCGATCGGCGGCGTCGCATAGATCACCACCCGCGGCGTCGGAAACACCTGCGCGTAGCCGTTGCTGAAGTCCACATTGTCCGCAACCAGCAGATCAATGCGCCCCCGCGGCGCCACCAGCTCTCCCGACAGCTGCGCATACGCGCCCTCGGCATACACCGCCGCCGCACGCGCCACCGAATCCAGCCGCGCCGCGAAGTGCACATGGAAGTGCGGCGTGGTGATGGTCCGTATCGGCCCCCGCGGATCCACCTGGGCAGCGAGCGAGCCGGCACCTAGCAAGACGAACAGCAAAGCACACACAGAGCGCACGGCGACAGACGAGCGCACAGAGACTCCCTGTGATCTCCTCACCTCTGTGAACTCTGTGTGAGCTGTTGCTGTTCTTGGCGCGAAGATCACCGCATCAACCCTCGGAAGTACCGCTCCAACCCCGCCACGATCGCGTCCGCGTACTTGTCCTGGAACCCTGGATCACGCATCGCCGCCTCCTGCTCCGGCATCATCACGAACAAGCCCTCCGTCAACGCACTCGGATACCAGCTCGGCCGCGCCACCGCGAGGTTCTGATAGTGCACACCCAGATCGCGCAGCCCGAAGCGCTTCACCAACTCCTCTTCCAGCACGCGCGCCAGCGGCTCCGACGCGTTGTGGAAGAAGAGCGTGCTCGTGCCGTTGGCCGTGAACGGATTCACGCCATCCGGCAACGCGTTCAGATGAATCGACACGAACGCATGCGCGTCGCGCCGCCGCGCAATCACGCCGCGTTCAGTCAGGCCAAGCGGCGCGAGCGACGGGCGCGTGCTGAACGCAATCGCCCCGCGCGCCGTGAGCTTCTCCACCACCTTCTGCCCCACCGGGAACACCGCGTCCCCTTCATAGAGCCCCGTGGGGCCCGTCGCCCCGGCGGGCGGATGCCCGGGATCCACCGCGATCGTGAGCCCCTGCAGCGGCCGCTGCGCATTGATCACCGGCAAGCGCCGCACGCGCAGCACGAACGCGCGCCGGGCCTCATCCCACAGCGACAGCCAGCCATACGCCGGTTGTGACAGTGTCAGCATCAGCCGCACCCGATCACTCGTCACCTGCTCCCACGCGATGCGCCGGATGAGCGTGTCGTTGCCGATGATCGGCGAGATCTCGGGATTCGCCTGCACGCCGTAGAGCGTGAGCACCATCGTGCGTCCGTCGGCTTCCACGAGATGCGCCGGCTTGTCCCCCATCGGGATCGACAAGTCCACCCATTCCTTGCTCGGTGTGACACGCAGCCCGCCGGTCACGCGGCGCGGCATCGCGGCCCCGTCGGGCAGAATCGTCACATCACCATTGGCAACCCAGGCATCGACAGCGCCGTCGAGCACCAGGCGCGTGTACCCCTGCTGACGCCCCGCCACTTCGAGCACGGTGCCCGGCAGCAGCAGCCACTTGTAGGTCCCATCGGGAATGGTGCGCGCGTTCACCACCTGATCGGTGTCGCTCCCAATCGTGCTCGTTGTGCGCAGCATGCCGAGCAGACGCGATTCGGAGTGCAGCGCGCGCACAAAGGGTACCGCCAGGCGAACCGTATCGGCGCCGCGCGCCACGAGCACCCGTGCCGGCTTTGCACTGTCGCCCAGCACGTGCGCGGCGATCTCCGTAGCGAACGTCGCCGAGTAGTCGGCGGTATCGGGCACGCTCACCTCGGGCGGTCGCGCCACCGCGGTACCAAGCCCCACCAGCATCGGGCGCTTCACACTGTCGCGCGACACGAGCCACACCGTGGCATTGCGCGGCGCGCGCACGCTGACGCGCACCAGATCATTCGCGCGCGCCCACCAGCCGCGCACCGGCGACAGTGACGCCGAGTCCACGTGCAGCTTCCCCGTGGCCGGCAGCGCAGTGCGGCGCGCATAGCGCACCGGCACCACCTTCCGCACGGTATCGGCCCCGCGCGACGCGACCAGGGTGTACTGCGGCTGCGACGCCGGCGGGTTGGCGAGGAAGGCGATGAACGCGCCGTTGGGCGCCACCGTGACCGGCGAACCGTTGATCGTGAGCGCCACATCACCCGAGCCCACGCGCCCCAGCACGAAGTTGGAGTCGCGGCTCGTGATCAGCTGGTTGGAGTCCGGATACTCGACCTTGGGCACGATCGGTGCGCCGCGTACCTCCGGAATCGCCGGCAGTCCCGCCAACTGGGGGACCGGTCCCGTCGGGCGCGGGATGATCGGTGCCGGCCGCGGGGTCGGCGTGCCCGGTGCACCGCTCCCCGGACCGGCGGCGCGGCACGCCGCGAGTGCCGCGGCGACCATCAGTCGGGCCGCAAGCCCGGAAACCGCAGAGGCCGAGCCCGCTTTGACACACCGGGCAACGGGAGGGCGCACACGGGGGCGCGCCGGGAGCCGCAGGAAGATCCGCATGGCAGAAAATTGACCTCCCGCCGAAACGTGGACCATCTTTCCGCCGTCCTGTAGCGGAAGTTTCTCGCCGACGACGGCTGGACCCTTCCGCTGCGGGGTGCTGCCAGTGCAACCTCCGGCAGGTTCATCCGTAGGGGGGCCATGGTCCCCCGTCTTCGCACCGGCTCGATCCATGACGCAGTGACCGTTCCCGCATCACCTCCACCAACACCCAGCCAGGGCCATCCCGCGCCGTCGGTTCTCGCGCGCGTTTTTGCCCTGACCGACGTCGGTCGGACGCGGGAGCATAACGAGGACGCCTTCCTCGTCGCGGATCTGGAGTCCGGTACCGCCGTCGACTTTGTCGCCGACGCGGTGGACATCCGTGCCGGTGCCCACGGGGCGCTTTTCCTGGTCGCGGACGGCATGGGCGGCGCCGCCTCGGGTGAGCTCGCCTCCAGCATGGCCGCCGAGCTCGTCCTCTCCGGGCTGCGCCAGGCCTGGCAGGCCGCCGATCCGACCGTCGCCCGGTTCGCCGAGGCGCTGCGCGACGCCACCATCGCCGCCAACAGCCGCATTCACTCGCATGCCCGGGAAAACCCGGAGCATCGCGGCATGGGGACCACCGCCACGATCGCCGGCCTGTACGGCGATCATCTGTACGTGGTCCAGGTCGGCGACAGCCGCGCCTATCTCGTGCGCGAAGGTCAGGCGCAGATGCTCACCAAGGACCAGTCGCTCATGCAGCGCCTGGTCGAAGCCGGTGAGCTCACCCCCGAAGAAGCCGAGCGCTCGGAACGCCGCAACATCATCCTGCAGGCGCTCGGCCCGGAGCCGAACGTCACGGTGGACCTCACGCACCAGCAGGTGCGCAAGGGCGACATCCTCATCCTCTGCAGCGATGGGCTGTCGGGGCAGGTGAAGGCCGACGAGATCGCCTACGTCGCGCAAACCGAACGCGATGTGTCGGGGATCTGCCGCAATCTCATCGACCGCGCCAACGCGCGCGGCGGCCCGGACAACATCACCGTGGTGGCCGTCCGCTTCGACGGGGCCGCGCTGAGCGATATCGAAGCCGGCGACCAGTTCGGCTATCGCGTCTTCCCGCTCGCCGGGACGCTGAACGACGCGTCACGCCTGCCGACGCCGATCCCGCCCGCCAACACGATCAAGAGCGACCCCACGCCGCGCTTCGGCACGCCCAAGCCGAGCGAGGACGCGCTCGAAGCCGCGCGCCAGCAGGCGATCTCCCGCGCCGCCGCCGCGGCCGCCGCAGAGCCCGAAGAGGACCTGTCAGGCGACGGTGAACCCCAGATCCTCGGTCTCCCGGAGCCCGAGATCCAGGAGCGCCGGGAACGGGCCAAGCCGATCTACTTCGTGCTGGGGTTGGTTGCGGTGGCGGCGATCATCTTTGCCGTGATGCAGCTGAGGGCGTAACGGCGTAGACGTAACAGCGTATACGTAGCGCGCATACGTCCAGCGCATACGTGGGGCGCATACAACAGGCGCATACCAATCGCGGTCCACCGCGGTCAGTATGCGCCTTTCGTATGCGCTGGACGTATGCGCATCACGAATGCGCCCCACGTATACGCAGTTCTCCGGAAATCAGCTCACCGCTTCCGCAGCAATCCCCGCCCCGCCGCCTGCTGCATCACCCGATCGCCACTCCACGCCAGCACAGTCGGCACCGCCATCCCGAGCTGCGCCACGAAGCGCGGGTCACCGAGCCCCACGAGCACGACCTCGCGCGACAGCGCCCGCGCCTGATCGGCAAGCGCCTGCACCGCCTCCACTGTCGCCGGCTGCAGCGTGACGCGCCCCTTGTTCGGCAGATAGTCGGCGAACAGCGCAATCACAAACAGTCCGCCGCTCGCGGTGGTCGGCGCACTCACAATGCGCGCATCGTTCCCGGCGAGCCGCATCGCTTCCACGATGCCGGTGCGATCGGCGCGACGCTCGTGGACCTCTTCGTCATCGTCCACGATCGCCACTTCGGTCACGGTGCCCATCGGCGGAATCGGGCCATGTTCGATGCGCAGCACCTTGTCGGCCAGCAACGCGCCCCACGCGGTATCGGCGCCACTTGGCCGGCGCCAATCGTTTGGCGGGCTCGCCCACTGCGCCCACTTGAGCCGGCGGCGCACGCTCTGCTTCACCCGCTCCGGATCGAGCGTGCCGTCATCGAGCGCCTTCTCGAGCGCATCGAGCGCGGGGCCCAGTTCGCCGGGATCGAGCAGCACGTCGCACCCGGCGCGCAGCGCGAGCACCGCCGCCTCGGCGACCGTGCGACCGTCGCACGTGGCCGCCATGGTGAGTTCGTCGCTCACGATGAGGTTGTCGAACTTGAGCTGCTGTCGCAGCAACCACTGCAGCATCTCGCGCGACAGCGTCGCCGGCACCTTGCTCGAATCGAGCGCCGGATACGCGGCATGACTCGTCATCACGCTCGCCACCCCGCTGCTGATCGCCGACCGGAAGGGATGCAGATCGAGCTCCTTCAGCTGGTCGGCCGGCGTCTCGATCATCGGCAGCTCGCGATGCGCGTCGGCCGTGGCGCGTCCGAGCCCCGGGAAGTGCTTCGCGCACGCGAGCACACCCTCGGCCTGCACCGACTCGATCCACGCCGTCACGAGCGGAGCGACCTTGCGGGCATCACTCCCCAGCGCGCGCGTGCCGACGACCGGGTTCTCGTCGAGCAGATCGAGATCGCACACCGGCCCCAGGTTCCAGTTCACGCCCATCGTGCGCGCCTCGCGCGCGGTGAGCCGCGCCGCGCGACGCAGCGCCTCGATGTCCCCCAGCGACGTGATGGCCGCGACCGGGGGCAACCCGGTGGCGCCGGCAAACTGCTGGCCGGCACCGCGCTCCAGCTCGGCGGCGATCAGCAGCGGATGCCGCGACTTGAGCTGCAGCTCCTTGGCGAGCGCGCGCACGCCATCCTGCTCGCCGCCCATGAGCTGAAAACCGCCCACGCCCAGCGCGAGCGCCTCATCGATGAGCGGGCGTACCTCGGCGAAGCCCCGATCGGGGCTCCAGCGAATGACGGGGATCAACAACTGCGCGAGGTCGCGACGCGACTGTTCGCTCATGACTTCAACTCAACTGGATTCGCGGGAGTGAGTGACCCCAGCACGCGGGGTCCTCGGGCACCGGTCGCGCTCGGGATATTCCCCGCGCGCCCGGTGAGATTGCGATAGCCGAGCAAGGCGAAGGCCACCGCCTCCTTGGCTTCGGCGTCGAAATAGACATCACTGAAGGCGCCCACCCGAGGGGCCGGACGCCCGCTGCGCGCCTGATGCCAGGCAAACGCGCCCTCGAGGGCGCGCGGCAGCAGCGGATGCTTCGCGCCGCCACCGGAGAGTAACACCTCGGTGATCGGCGCCGTGATGAACTGCTGGTACTGCGCGGCAATCGTGGCGGCGGTGTAGCCGACACTCGTGGCCACGATATCGGCATCGCTCGCGCCATGCGTGCGGCAATGCGCAATGAAGCCGTCGATGAACGCCGGCGTGAAGAGCTCGCGCCCTGTGCTCTTGGGGGGCGCGTCGAACAGGAACGGCAGATCGAGATACGCGCGCATCGCCTCGTCGAGGATGCGCCCGCGTGCCGCGATCGCGCCGTCCACATCGTACGTCTGATCAAAGAGCCGCCGCACCACGCCATCGGTAATCACCACCCCCGGCCCGGTGTCGAACGCCATCACCGGCGCGTCCACCCCAACCGGGGGCACCACGGTCACGTTGCCAATGCCACCGATGTTCTGCAGCGCGCGCCACTCGGTCGCATGCGCAAAGAGCAACCGATCGGCAATCGGCACGAGCGGCGCCCCCTGCCCACCGGCCGCCACATCGCGCGAGCGGAAGTCGTGCACCACCGCGCAGCCGGTGCGCTCGGCAATGCGCGCGGCATCGCCGATCTGCCACGTGCTGTGCAACGGCTCATGCCAGAGCGTCTGGCCGTGACTGGCCACTGCGGCCACGTCGTGCGGCGCCACACCGGCCGCCCGCATCGCCTCGAGGGCCGCGTCGGCCAACCAGTCCCCCAGATCGGCGCCCAGGCGGCAGTACGCCTGCGCCGTGGCCTGCTGCATGGCGCCCTCGAGCCGCGTGCGCGCCTCGGGCGTGTACGACCGCTGCACGAACGCACGCAGCGTGGCCACCGGTCGGCCGTCGGCGCCGTCGGCGAAATGCACCACTGCCGCACTGATGCCATCGAGCGATGTGCCCGACATCAGCCCCACCACGAGGGTCATGAAACGACCGGTGGCGGTGCGGTGGTCAACCGGCGGATCACGCCACCCACGCGTGCCAGTTCCGCATCGGCGGTCGCGGCATCCACCTGCAGCGCGTGCATCACGATCGCGCGCTTCACGCGGCCATCCGCGCGCGTGAGCAGCGCGCGCGCGTCCTCACGCGACAGCGCCGTCACCTCGCACACAATGCGCTCGGCGCGATCCTGCAACTTCACGTTGGTGGCCTTGAGGTCCACCATCAGGTTGCCATAGCTCTTGCCGATGCGGATCATCGCGCCGGTCGTGAGCATGTTGCACACCAGCTTGGTGGCCGTACCGGCCTTGAGGCGCGTCGATCCCGTCAGCACTTCGGGGCCGACCACCGGGAGCATCAGGATATCGGCCACCGCCTGCATCGCCGCCGGCGGCGGACTGCACGCGATGAGCCCCGTCGTCGCGCCCAGTTCGCGAGCGCGCCCGAGGGCACCGCGCACGTAGGGCGTGGTGCCACTCGCCGCAATGCCGATCACGACATCACCGGCGGTGACGTGATGCGCATCCATGACGTGCGCGCCCTCCGCCGGATCATCCTCGGCGCCTTCGATGGGATTGCGCAGCGCGTAGTCGCCGCCGGCAATGATCCCCACCACCATCGCGGGATCGGTCCCGAAGGTGGGCGGGCATTCGCTCGCATCGAGCACGCCAAGCCGCCCGGACGTGCCGGCGCCCACATACAGCAATCGGCGGCCGGCGCGGAACGCCGTTTCGATGGCCGTGATCGCCGTCGCAATCGCCTCGCGCTGCGAGGCGACCGCATCCATCACCGCGCGATCTTCGGCATTGATCAGATCGACCAGCGCGAGCGGATCAGCGAGATCGATGTCCGCGGTGCGCGGATTGCGACGTTCAGTGACGCGCGGATCGAGCGGTGGCAGGGGCGACTGGGACACGATGAGCAAACGCGGGGTATGAGGCGTGGACCGGATCCTGTCGATCGGTGCCCGAGCATCGGGCCACCGGACCATGCCAGCTGGGATCGTCCGCATCTCCGGCAGGGACTAGCTTCCTCCCTGATACGTCCGGAACACCCGTCATGGGATGTAACCGTGAAACGTAGCCAACCGCTCCCCCATCGAGGAGTCGCCGTGCCCGTACCCTCCCGCCGTCGTTGGACCCTGGCCCTGCTCGCGCTCGGCCTGCTCGGGGCCGCCCGCCCGGCCGCCGCCCAGATCCGCGGCAGCCGCCCCCGCGCCATCGAGCCGAACTACGGCTGGTGGTTCTCCGGCGGCGCGAACGGCGCGGTCGTGAACGACATCATCGACGGCCAGTCCAATACCCGGTGGAAGTTCGGCAGCGACCCGCTCTGGCAGCTCCGGGGCACGCTCGAGAAGGCCCTCGACCCCAACAGCACCCTCGGGCTCGCCGTGGGCTATGGCGTCGTGGACGTGAACATGTCGGCCTACAAGACCCCGTTCGTCCCCTCGGCGAACACGCCCGGCAGCGCCTGCGCCACGACGAGCTGTCTCGCGCAAACGGAGATGTGGTCGGCCATGGGCCAGTTCCGCAGCGGCGGCGGCCAGCGGGGCTTTCAGACGCTCTTCGTGCTCACCGGCGGCGTGAACGCGTTCCGCAACTTCCGCGTGAAGGCCACCGGCGACTCGATCCCCGGTCTCGCCAAGATGCAGACCGACCTCGCCGGCACCATCGGCGGCGGCGTGGCCTACGCCCTGGGCAGCGGCACCGCCATTGAGCTCATCCAGGACTTCGGCATGGGCTGGCACAGCAAGACCGGGCTCACTGAAGGCGACGGCCGCACCTACCGGTCGCGGACTACGCGGGCCGGACTCAGATTCCACTTCGGCGGAAACAGGTAGCCCTCCCGCCGCCGTTCCCACCGCCGTTCCCGCCCCACGTATACGCCCCACGTATACGCCCCACGTATACGCCGTTCGCTCCACCCCCCCGTCCCCAAATGCGCCGCCTCCTCCCCCTCTTCGCCCTCACCGCCGCCTGCGCCGGCTCCCAGTCCAGCGGCCCCTCGAGCACCAGCAGCGCGCCCGCCATCCCGGCCCGCGCCGCCGCGAGCTTCCCCGACGGGTGGCGACTCCCCAGCGGCCAGAAGAGCACCTTCGCGCCCAAGGTGATGGCGGTGTCGAACAGCCCGGAGGCCAGTGCCGCAGCCGCCGAGATCATGAAGGCCGGCGGCAATGCCGTGGATGCGGCCGTGGCGTTGGGCTTTGCCCTGGCCGTGGCGTGGCCCGAAGCGGGTAACATCGGGGGCGGCGGGTACAGCGTCGTGCGCATGGCCGATGGCCGCAGCGCGGTGATCGACTACCGCGAGATCGCGCCACTCGCCGCAACGCGCGACATGTATCTCGATGCCAAGGGCAACCTCACCGACAAGAGCGTCTACGGGCACCTCGCCTCAGGCGTGCCCGGCGCCGTGGCGGGGCTGACGGCGCTCCTCGAGCGCTTCGGCACGATGCCGCTCTCGCGCGTGATGCAGCCGGCGATCCGCCTTGCGAAGGAAGGCTTCGTGGTGGACACCGCGCTCGCCGGCTCGATCAGCCGGGCGCAGGGCATGGTCAACAAGTACACCGGCACGCCCACGCCGTACTTCCCGCGTGGCACGGTGGTGAAGGCCGGCGAGAAGCTCGTGCAGCCCGAACTCGCGCGCACACTCGAAGCGATTGCATCCCAGGGCGCCGGTGCGTTCTATCGCGGATGGATTGCCGATTCGCTGGTCGCTGAAATGCAGCGCGGCGGTGGCATCATCACCAAAGCCGACCTCGCGAAGTACACGCCGGTGTGGCGCGAGGCGCTCAAGACCACCTATCGCGGCCACACGCTGCTCTCGATGCCGCCCTCGAGCTCCGGGGGCATTGTGGTGGCCGAGGCGCTCAACGTGCTCGAGCAGTACGCGCAGCTGCCGGCGTACGGCAGCACGCAGTACTTCCATCTGGTGGGCAGCGCGTATCAGCGCGCCTTCATCGATCGCAACGCCAAGCTGGGCGACCCCGCGTTCGTGAAGGTCCCGATCGCCGCCCTCACGAGCAAGGACTACGCGAAGAGCCTCAAGGCCACGATCGGCACCGGGGCCGCGCGCACACCCGCGCTCGAACAGCAGATGAACGCCATCGCCCCGCCCAAGGTGCGCGAACCGGAGCACACGACGCATTACAGCGTGGTTGACGACAAGGGCAACGCCGTGGCCACCACCACCACGCTCAACAACTCCTGGGGCAGCGGCGTGTGGGTCCACGGCGCCGGCTTCATGCTCAACGACGAGATGGACGACTTCGCCGCCGCGCCCGGCAAGCCCAACATGTTCGGGCTCGTCCAGGGCGAAGCGAACGCGATCCAGCCCGGCAAGCGCATGCTGAGCGCGATGAGCCCCACGATCGTCCTCGACAAGAACGGGCAGACCCTGCTCGTGGTCGGCGCCGCCGGCGGTCCCACGATCATTACCGGCACCAGCCAGGTGATCCTCAATGTCATCGACCACCGCATGACGCTCGCCGATGCCATGCGCGCCCCGCGCATTCATCATCAGGCGCTCCCCGATTCCCTCACCTACGAGGACGGCGGCATTCGCCCCGCCGTGCTCGACTCGCTCCGCGCGATGGGCTACAACATGCGCAAGCTGCGCAGTCTCGTGAATGTGAACGCGATCATGCGCGTGAACGGCGGGTGGGAAGGACAGCCGGAGCCGCGGAGGAGTGGAGGAGCGGTGGGGTGGTGACCGATCAGACGGCTTCGCGCTCAGACATGGGATGTGAGTAACCCCCGAGAGCTCAGGGGGAAGAAATTCAGGGGGGAGAGCTCAGGACTGCCGCGGTCCTGAGCTCTCCCCCCTGACGTTCTCCCCCCTGAGCTCTCGGGGGTGAAAGTCTGACCTCCGAGGTCAGCGCATCAGACGTCCGATTACGGCACCGGCGCCGGCTTTACCGTGACCGGCGAATCCAACACCACCGTAATCGTCCCGCCGCTCGCCAAGCACGTGTCGTAATTCGCCGTCGCCGCCGCGGCCGCCGTGCCCGCCGCCGCACCGGCCGCCGCGCCGACCACCGTGCCCTTGGTGCTCTTGCCGATGATCTGGCCCGCGATGGCGCCGATGATCGCGCCACCGGCGACCTTCTTCGCGTCATCGCCCTTGGTCGCGCTGCGCACGCGCTCCGTGCTCGCGCTCTGCACCGTGCTCTCCACCGGATACGTGTTGCCGTTGTAGCTCACGCTCACGAGCTTGACCTTGAGCGTCGTGTTGTCCTTCGAGTTCTGCGCCGTCTTCGATTCGATCACTTCGAACGTGCCGGTCGCACCCTCGGGAATCTTCACGCCATTGCTCGCGCTCACGGCGTCGTTCAGCGTCGCCGTGAACTTTTCACCCACCGGCGCGCCGTTCGAGCACACCTTGCTGTTGCTCGCGAAGCTCATCGACGTCCCCGCCGCCACCGTACCGGTGAGCAGCGTGGCCTTCGGAGCCGGAGCCGGCGCGGGGGCGGGCGCCGGGGCCGGCGCGGGCGTGCTCTTGCTCGGCGCGGGCTTGGGCGCAGGCTTGGGCGCCGCCTTCGACGGTGCGGGCTCCGCCGCCGGCGGCGGGGCGGCCGGGACATCCTGCAGCTGCGGCTGCGGCGCGCTGTCCTTTTGCGCCAGCGCGAGATCGCGGCCCAGTGCCGTATCCGACGCGAGGCTCGCGTCGTCGGCCTTCTTCTCGCCGCACGCCGCCAGCGACATCAGGGCGACACTCGACACCACCAGCGCGAGACGACCAGTCATCGACCGCTTCGGACTATATTCACGCATACGCCATGCTCCAGATGAGAGTTCGCCTTGAAGTCTAAGCACGTTCTGCAACGGCTGCTCCCGTATTACCACCCCTATCGGGGCCAAGTTGCAGTCGGGCTCGGTTCTGTTGTGATCTCCGCCGCATTGGCCACGTCCATTCCCACGTTTCTGCAGCGGGGACTGGACGCGATTCAGCGCGGCGCCCCACTCAGCACCGTGCTCCGCCTTGGCGGCATCATGCTCGCCACGGCCATGGTAGCCGGGTCGCTGCGCTTCACGATGCGCCAGCTCTTGAACGGCATCAGCCGTCGTATTGAAACGGACCTGCGCCGTGACCTGCTCGCGCACCTGACCACCCTCGACGCCGCCTGGTTCACGCGCTGGCGCACCGGTGATCTCATGGCGCGCCTCACGAATGACCTCTCCGCCGTCCGCATGGCCGCGGGGCCCGCGCTCATGTACTTCACCAACACCATCTTCGGCGGCGTCTTTGCGCTGGCCATGATGGTGCGCATCTCCCCCACGCTCACCGGCGCGGCGCTGCTGCCCATGCTCGGGCTGCCGCTGCTCATGCTGCGCCTGGGCAAGCGCGTGCACGATCGGTTTGAAACGGTGCAGCAGCAGTTCAGCCAGCTCACCACCCGCGCCCAGGAGAACCTCGCCGGCGTGCGCGTTGTACGCGCCTATCGGCAGGAGCAGCCCGAGATCGCGCGCTTCGCCGCCCTGGGCGAGTCGTATCTCGCCGCCAACATGCGCCTCGCCAAGCTCAACGGCGTGATGAACCCCGGCTTCGCCTTGCTGGCCGGGCTCGCCGGCGCCGTGACCGTTGGCGTGGGCGGCCATCTGCTCATCGCGGGGCGCATCACCGTGGGCGGCTACGCCGCCTTCGGCATCTATCTCGCCATGCTCACCTGGCCGCTCATCGCCCTCGGCTGGACGACCAATCTCTTCCAGCGCGGCTCCGCATCCATGACGCGCGTGCTCGAACTGCTCGATGCGCGCTCGCTGTCCGTGACCGACAGCGGCCGGGCCACGCTCCCCGATGCCACACGCCGCACTGGTGAGGCGGCCGGCCGACGCATCACCTTCGATCGCGTGGGCTTCCAGTACCCCGCTCCGCTCGTCGCCGAGGGCGACCCTCCCCCGGACCCCCGGTGGGTGCTGCGCGACATCTCGTTCGACATCCCCGCCGGCGGCACGCTCGCGATCGTCGGTGCCACCGGCTCCGGCAAGAGTGCGCTGATGGATCTCATTCCACGCCTCTTCGACCCGCAGGAAGGCACCGTGCGCATCGATGGCGTGGACGTGCGCGACTGCCCGCTCGCCACGCTGCGCGCCGAGATCGGCTACGTCCCGCAGGAGGCCCTGCTCTTCAGCGAGACCGTCGGCGAGAACATCGCGTATGGCCTCCCCGCATTCGACGCCGATCGTGTCGCCGAGGCCTCCAGCATCGCCCAGCTTACCGACACCATCACGCGCCTCCCCGACGGCTACGACACCCGACTCGGTGAACGCGGCATCAACCTGAGCGGCGGCCAGAAACAGCGCACCGCCCTCGCCCGCGCCCTCGCGCGCCAGCCCGCCATCGTGCTCCTCGACGACGCGCTCTCCGCGGTCGATACCCACACCGAGGCCGCCATCCTCCACGGCCTGCGCGATGCCCTGCACGGCCGCACCGCCATCATCGCGTCGCACCGCGTGAGCGCCGTGCGCGAAGCCGATCACATCATCGTGCTCGAAGAAGGCCGCATCGTGGAAGAGGGCACGCACAATGCGCTGGTTACGCTAGGCGGCCGCTACGCGCGCCTCTTGCAGCGCCAGCAACTCCTCGACGCCATCGAAGCCGCTTGAGGAGTGACGGAGTGAGACGTGAGGGTCTCGCACAGAGGCACAGAGATCACAGGGGTCACACAGAGCACAACAAAACAGAACCGCAGTTCTCTGTGCATTCTCTGTGATCTCTGCGCCTCTGTGCGAGACTCTCAAAGTCTCAGAGTCTCAACGTCTCAGAGTCTCTCCACGAGAAACGCCGGCGTCAGCGGCTGCAGGATCGCCGCCAGCTTCGCGAACCACCCGGTGAACATCCCGATCCCCACCAGCACCAGCAGCACGCCCGCGATGCGGTTCACCGTGCCGATGTTCTTCTTGAAGCTCTTGAAGAAGCCCAGGAACTGATCGAGCAGCAGCGCGCTCAGCAGGAACGGCACCGCCAGCCCCATCGAGTAGAAGCTGAGCAGCGTGATCCCCTTGGTCAGCTCCGTCTCGTTGGCCGCCAGCACCAGGATCGCGCCCAGCGTCGGGCCCAGACAGGGCGTCCAGCCCGCACCGAACGCGATGCCGACCACCACGGTGCCGAGGTAGCCGAGGGGCTTGTCGCTCACGTGGATACGGCGTTCCTGCTGGAGGGCGCCGATGTTGATGACCCCCAGCATCCAGAGCCCCATCAGCACCATGAGCGCGCCGCCGATGCGCGCGATCCAGACGCGGTACTCGCGCATCATCTGCCCGAAGACACTCGCGCCGGCGCCCAGCGCCACGAAGATGAACGAGAAGCCGAGCACGAAGAGCACGGCATGCACGAGCGCCGTGCGCTTCTGCTTGGCCGCGTCGTCGAGCCCCATGCCCGTGATGAACGTGACATAGCTCGGCACGAGCGGCAGCACGCAGGGGCTCAGAAAGCTGAGGAGGCCGGCCGTGAAGGCCACCAGGACGGTCAGGGATTCAGGTGCCATGGGTGCGAAATCTAGCGCTCGGTCGGCCAGCTGCCCCGTCGGCAATTCCCGCACAAACCATAGATCACCAGCCGATGCCGCTGTCGGGAGAAGTCATGGGCCTCGGCGAGGAGCGTCGTCATGCGCTCCAGACGCTCGTCCCGAAACTCCTGCACGCGGCCACAGTTGGTGCACAGCAGGTGCTCATGGTGCGGCACGCCACGCGCGGCTTCGAAGCGCTTGAATCCCTCGCCAAAGTCGCGCTCCACCACCAGCCCACTGCGTACCAGCACCTCCAGGGTGCGATACACGGTTGCCGTGCCCGCCTGGGCGCCGCGGAGCTTGAGCTCCTCCGCCACCTCCTCGGCCGACAGGTGGCGATCCGTCCCCAAGACCACATCGGCGATGGCCAGCCGCTGCGCCGTGGCCGGAAGGTTGTGATCGCGCAGAAATGCGCGAAACGCCTCCCGGTCCGCCGCAATTGCCGCCGCGTCCGTGGCTTCGCTCATCGCCGGTCGGTCAGGCGAGGCTCATGCGCAGCGCGTTCGCGATCTGCGCCTGCGTGAAGCGCACGATCTCCGACTCTTCGCCCGCGCGCCGCTGTACGCCACGCACCACGGTCTCCACCGTCACCAGCGGCGCCTCGGCTTCGGCCTTGACGTTCGCCTCCCACTTGCCGCGCTCCGGCCCCTTGATGACGTAGCGATAGCGCGCCGTGTAGACCGTATGCCGCACCATCGGCACCGGCGCCGCGACCGCCTCGATGACCGCCACGTCCTCATCATCCGACGAGGCCTCGACAACCACCGACTCGTCATGCACCACCACCATGCCATCGTCGGTGGGGTCGGCGGCCGTCACTTCATCGTCGCCCGCTTCGTCAGCGACGACTTCAGCGACGGCTTCGGCAACCATCTCAGCGTCCCGCTCCGAGATGTCGCCGTCCTCCGTGATCTCTGTGCCCTCTGCGTCCTCTGTGCGAGCCGTGTCATCGATATCCGCTGCCGCTTCAGCGTCGGCAACGGCAACGACATCGGCAGACGCGTCCAGCGCCAGCTCCGGCTCCGGCGCGACCGGCACCACCACCGGTACGCGAGCCGCCAGCACGGCAATGCCCGTCTCCACCGTCCCCTGACGCAGCGGCGAGAAGAGATGGAGTTCCTCGATCAGCTCGAGCGGCACCTGGGCCACCACCGCGCGCAGAAAACGCTCGGTCACCTCCGACACCGGTGAGTCCGCACGATCGGGGAGTACGATCGTCGGCGCGTCCATCGTGTCGGGGGTGGCGTCCACAATATCAGTCATCAGCCTGGTGCAGAGAGAAAGACAGGAAGAACTCAGGTAATCGGCAGGAACGGGAACGGATTCCCCTTCCGACGCTTCTTGTGCTGCGGATCGATCGGACGGCGCGCGCGCGCATCGAGTTCGCGCTCGATGAACATGCGCAGGATGTGCAGGAAGTCCTGCGCGTTGGTCACCACGCCAAAGGCCTGACGCGTGCCGCGATCCTTGAGCTTCGCCACCACGAACTCCGACGAATCCACGCAGATCGTGGGGAGTTCGTAGAGCGTGCCATCCTCGTCCATCGTGAACGAGGGGAGCATGTTGCCCGTCGCGATGGCGTGCAGGGCAGTCGCAATCATCACCGCCATCGTGGCCTTCATGGCGTGCTGGCGCATGGCGTCCTGTGCGGCGATCGCGTCGGTGATCACCTCGGGGAGCGGCCCGTCGTCACGAATGGAGCCGCACAGCACATAGGGCACCTTGTGGCGCACGCACGCGTGCATGATGCCATCGGTGATCAGCCCACGCTCCACCGCCGCGGCAATCGAGCCCGCGCCACGCACCGCATTGATGGCGCGCATGTGCAGCCCATGACCGCCCGTGCTCGCTTCACCGGAACCGGTCATGCCGAGCGTGGTGCCGAACATCGACGCCTCGATGTCGTGCACCGCCACCGCGTTCCCCGCGAGCAGCGCCTGCACAAACCCATTCTCCACGAACCAGGTCATGTCGCGGCGGGCGCGCGAGTGCACGAGCGCCGGGCCCGTCACCCAGATCACGTAGCCGCCCTCGTCGCGCTGCTCGAGCAGCGTGCGCGCCATGAGCCCGTAGTCGATCGGCTTTTCGCGCGAGACCTCGCTCGTCATGAAGCGGAACTCGCTGCCGTCGTCGGGTTCGACAAAGGCATGGGCATGCACGAAGACGCCGGTGCTGCCGTCTTCCTCGCGTCCCACCACGCAGAGGTCGCCCGCCTTCACCCGGCGTCCCTCGCGGATGCGCAGTACGCCGTCGGTGCACAGCACCACGGCCGAGTCCATGCGCGGTTCGAGCGGGAGCCGCCACTGTCCGCCGACCTTCACGTAGGTCGGGAGGTTCGTGGTCGAGAAGAAGTCATCCGGCAGGACCCCGTCCGCCGGCGCCGGAACGAACGTGGCATCGGGGGCGCTGGCCAGCGGCTCGGCGTCAAAGGCGGGCGGTCTAAAGCTCGTCACGTCTTAAAGATCGCCGCCTTCTGGGGGCCCGTACAAGGCGCGACGGGCGCCGCATTCTCCAATGAGGAATGCGAATCGCACCCGCCCCCTCTTGCGCCCCGCCGCCGGATTTATAACTTAGCACTCAGCATTTGCTTGGCGCACCTTAGTGCAGCCGGCTATCCGTATCACCTCCATCTCCGAGCGCCGCCCCATGCTCACCGTGACCAGCCGCCGTTTCGCCGCCCTCCTGGCCTTTCCCCTGCTCGCCGCCGCCCGCCCGGTGGACGGCAAGCCGCACGTCATCGACAAGGCGCACAGCGAGATCAACTTCGTCGCCGACTCGCGCCTCCTCTCCGCCCACGGCTTCTTCGGCAAGTGGGACGCCGACGTGAAGCTCGATGCCGCGAACTGGAGCAACAGCGCCGTCGCGATCACCATCGACGCCGCCAGCATCAACACGCGCGTGGACATGCGCGACAATCACCTCAAGAGCCCCGACTTCTTCGACGTCGCGAAGTACCCCACCATCACGTTCAAGAGCACCGGCGTGAAGCAGGTCGCGGCCAACAAGCTGGACATCACCGGCGACCTCACGGTGAAGGGGATCACCAAGAAGGTCGTCGTCCCCGCCAGCGTCGTCTTCTACGAGAAGGGCGCCGGCCGCTTCCGCGGCACCCTGACGATCCTCCGCAAGGATTTCGGCATCAGCTTCGACCCGCCGGTCAACCCGATCGAGAACGAGGTGCAGGTGCAGTGGGATATCTCGTTGAAGGAGCCGGCACCAGCGGGCGCGGGCGCGAGCAAGTAAGGGCGTCGCGTCGGCAAGCCCTCAACCCCTGAGCGCTCAGGGGGCAGAACATCAGGGGGGAGAGCTCAGGACTACATGTGGTCCTGAGCTCTCCCCCCTGACGTTCTATGCCCTGAGCTCTCAGGGGTTACTGACTTCCGCCGTCAGAGTTCTGATCAGCCCATTCGCAACGAGCACAGCCCCTGAGCCGCACGCTCCAGCATCGCCGACGGCTGCACCAGGCTCACCCTGAACTTCCCCCGCCCCGCCTCCCCAAACGCGATCCCCGGCGTCACGACCACACCCGGTCCCGCGATCAATGCATCGACCCATCCCCAGTCGTCGTACCCGGCGGGCACGTCGAGCCACAGATACATCGTCGAACGCGGCGGGGTCACCGCCCAGCCACCGGCGTTCATCGCTGCGCAGATCGCATCGCGCCGCGCGCGATACTCGGCCACAATGGGTGGCACGATCGTGGCTGCATTGGCAAACGCGGCCGCGCCCGCGCGCTGCGCCAGCGTGCTCACACCGTAGCCGATGTTCGCGCGATAGGCATCGAGCCGCGCAATCGCCGCGGAACTGCCGGCCATGAGCGCGCAGCGCACGCCGGCCATGTTGAAGCTCTTACTGCACGTATGGCTCTCGACCGCCACGCGCATCGCCCCCGGCACCTGCAGCACACTCGGCACGGCGTAGCCATCGAAGCTGAGCTCACTGTACGCGAGATCACTCAGCAGCACGATCCCATGCCGCTCGGCGAACGCCACCAGGCGCCCCATCTCTTCGAGTGAAATGCTCGCCGTGGTGGGATTGCCGGGATAGTTCACGATCATCACCTTCGCGCGACGCAACGGGTCGGCGGGAATCGCCTCGAGATCGAGCCGCCCATCGGGGAGGAAGCGCATATACACCGGCTCCGCGCCGGCCAGCAGCGTGGCCCGTGCGTACACCGGGTAGTACACCTCCGGCACCAGCACCGCATCGCCGGGGTTGGTGTGCGACAGAATCAGCTCCGCGATCCCCTCCTTCGATCCCGCCAGCGCGATGAACTCCGCGCGCGGATCGACCGTCGCGCCAAATCGAGTCAGGAGATACCCGCACGCCGCCTCGGCATACGCGGGGTGCGCGCGGAAGTAGGGATAGCCACTGAGCGCACGCTCCGTCGCCGTGCCCTGCATGGCCTCAATGACGACCGGCGGAATCGGCCCGTCCGGGCTCCCGATCCCAACATCCACGAGCGTCTTCCCCGCAGCGCGCGCCTTGGCGCGGCGGTCGTCGAGCTCATAAAACACATACGGCGGGATGGCGTCGAGCGTGCGCTGTGACATGCTCCAACATATCGCGTCTGGCTGTGCGTCGGCGACGTGCGGCTTGCAGGTGTGGTGCGGGCGGCGGCGGCGAGTGCACCGGCGCGAACGGGCCTCTCCCGGGTTGGGCAAGCTCGCTGCGATCGCTTCCCAAGCCGGGAGAGCGCCCGCTCACGCCGGCACACACGCCGCCCCCACACCACGCTCAAAGAAGCGGACAGTCCCCAGCCCCCGACTATGCGCGCGTCCTCCCCAAAGCACGGCCCCCGAGGCGCTCGCTCGCGACCATCACAAGGCGCCGCGACCATCCTGTTGCAAGTCCGACATCCCGATGCGCGCAAAGCGCGCGAGAAGTCCGAAATCCGATCGCAGAAGCCCGCCCCGCCAAGGTATCCGCCAGGGGCGCGGCGCGGGTGTCCGCGAGGGCGGGAGCTCTCCCGGCTTGGGAAGCGAGCGCAGCGAGCTTGCCCAACCCGGGAGAGGCCCGTCCTCGTGGATACCCGCGCCGCGCCCCCCGCGCCCCACCGCCCCCCCACCCCGCCCAGCGCAAAGGCCAGCGCTAGAGCAGCGACACCGGATCGCGGTCCACGACGAGGCGCACGTCGGCCGGCGTCGGACAGTGCTCGGCGATGTAGCGGGCAACGCGCGACATGAGGGCCGGGCGGGAAGACTTGAGGAGGAAGTGCCACCGCCAGCGATCTTTGATGCGGTCGATCGGACACGGCGCCGGCCCCACGAGCACCAGATCGCGCAGCTGTTTGGTCGACGCCAGCTGCTGCACCCAGCGCGCCGCCTCGAGGGCCGATTGTGCCGTCAGCGCCTGATCGGCGCCGCTCAGCACCACGTTCGCGATGCTCACGAACGGCGGATACACCGGCATGCGCCGAGCGCCGAGTTCTTCGCGCACGAAGCCCAGGAAGTCGTGCGTGAGTGCGTGCCGCACCGCGTGGCTCTCCGGCATGCGCGTCTGCACGATCACCTCGCCCCCCTTGGGGCCGCGCCCCGCGCGCCCCGCCACCTGCGACAGCAGCTGGAAGGTGCGCTCCGCCGCGCGGAAGTCCGGCAGGTTGAGCCCCGTGTCCGCATCCACCACGCCCACCAGCGTCACGTTCGGGAAGTCGAGTCCCTTGGCGATCATCTGCGTGCCGAGCAGGATGTCCACCTCGCCGCGCCCCACTCGATCCAGGATCTGCGTGTGCGCCCACTTCCCGCTCGTGGTATCCACGTCCATGCGCGCAATGCGCGCCTCCGGAAAGCGCTCGGCGACGAAGCGCTCCACCTGCTGCGTCCCGAGCCCCCGCTGCCGCATCGTGGCCGCCCCGCACGCCGTGCAACTCGTGGGGACTTCGGCCTGATGCTGGCAGTAGTGGCACACCAGCGCTTCCGGCACGCGATGATACGTGAGCGAAATGCTGCAGTGCGGACACACCTGCACATCGCCGCACGCATGACACTGCAGAAAGCTCGCGTAGCCGCGGCGGTTGAGTAGCAACAGGCTCTGCTCGCCGCGCGTCAGTCGCGACTCCAGCGCCGCCAGCAGCACGGGGCTGAAGACACTCAGCACCGGATCGTACGGCATGTGCATCGGGCGGGTCGCGAGCGCCTCCTTGGTGGCCACGCGCATGTCCACGACCGCCACCGGCGGCAACTGCGCACCGCCCGCGCGATCGGGAAGCGTAAGCCGCACCGCCTGGCCGCGATCCGCGCGCTCCCAGCTCTCGAGACTCGGCGTGGCACTCCCCAGCACGACGAGCGCGCCTTCCGCCCGCGCGCGCACGATGGCCGCCTCGCGCGCATGATAGCGCGGCGTCTCCGACTGCTTGTAGCTGCTTTCGTGCTCTTCGTCGACGATGACCACGCCCACCCGCTCGAGTGGGGCGAAGAGCGCCGAGCGTGCGCCCACCGCGATGCGGCGTTCGCCACGCCGCAGCGATTGCCAGGCATCGAGCCGCTCACCATCGCTCAAGCCGGAGTGCAGCACCGCGACGTCGTCACCGAACGCGCCGCGGAAGCGGTCCACCGTTTGTGACGTGAGCGCGATCTCGGGCACCAGCACGATGGCCGTGCGCCCGGGCTGTTGCAGCACGGCGCGCAGCACCTCGATGTACACGAGCGTCTTGCCGCTGCCGGTGATGCCGTGCAGCAGGAACACCTGCCCCGGATCTCCCGCGAGGATGGCGTCGATCACCGCCCGCTGCGCCGCACTTGGATTGGGCGGCGGCGCCACACCGGCGCGATCGGCAAAGGGATCGCGCGGCCGCACCTCCTGCCGCACCTCCACGAGCCCCTTCTTGGCCATCGCGGTGACCACCGCCGCCGTGCAGTTCGCCTGCACCAGCAGCGCGTCGAGCGGCGCGGCCCCACCCTGCGCCTCGAGCAGCTCATACACCACGCGCTGCTGCTTCGCCCGCGCAAACATCTGTTCGCGCTGCAGCAGCGACGGCAGCTCCTGCGTGAGCCGTACCACGCGCTTGGTCTTGGCCGTCGGCTGCGGCGCCGCCGCACTCGTCAGCGCCGTGGGGAGCATCGACCGCAGCGTCAGCCCGATCGGCGACGCATACCAGTCACTGATCCACTCCGCCATCTCCAGCAGCGGCGCCGGCAGCGAGGGCGTGTCATCCACCACCGCCTTGATCGGCTTGAGCCGCACGCCCTCCGGCGGATCCGACTCACCCAGGCAAATGCCGATCTCCGCCCGATTGCGAAACGGCACCAGCACCCGCGCCCCGCGCGCCACCGGCCACGCCACGCCCTCGGGCACGAGGTACGTGAACCGCTTGAACAGCGGCGCGGGGAGGGCAACGGCAATGCAGCGGGACATGGGGGAAAGGTACTGCGGGACGTCACCGGAGCGTCACCAGAACGACTCGGCGATCGGACAACTATGGACGACTGAACCTGTCCAAACACGGACGTTGTCCGAACACCGAGCCCGAGCGCCCCCGCGTGCCACCACGCAACAGGCGTCCGCTCAGCGTCGCCGCACTCCCAGCCCCGGTTCCCCCGTCAGCACCACCTGCCCCTCCGCAAACCCCGGTCCCACGAACGGGTCATCCGCCAGCAGCGCCGCTCCGTCCAGGTCCGCGTCATCCAGCAGCGGCGCAAACTGCGCCGCGGCGGCGATACCGAGCGACGTTTCGATCATGCAGCCGCACATCACACGCAGACCGTGGGCGCGCGCCACGGCGATCATGCGGAGCGCTTCGCGCAGGGAGCCGCACTTGGCGAGCTTGATGTTGATGCCGTCCACCGCGCCCACGAGCTTCGGGATGTCCGTAGCCACCAGGCACGACTCGTCGGCCACGATCGGGACCGACGAGCGCTCGCGCACGAAGCGGAGCCCCGGAATGTCGTGCGGCGCGAGCGGCTGCTCGAGCATGTCCACGCCCACCGCCGTCAGTGCATCGAGCATCCCCAGCGCCTGCTTGGGCGTCCACGCCGCATTCGCATCCACCCGCAGCGTGGCCTGGGGCGCTTCCTCGCGGACGATGCGCACGATGTCGCGATCCCAGCTGGAGCCCAGCTTGATCTTGAGAATCGGCAAATGCGCCGCCTCACGCACCCGTGCGCGCAGCGTAGCCTCGTCGGGCGCGATCCCGATCGTGAAGCTCGATCGGGGCGCGGCCGCCGCGTCGAGCCCCCACAACTTCCAGAGCGGGAGCCCCACGCGCTTGCCCATCAGGTCATGCAGCGCGGCACTCACCGCGCAGCGCGCCGCGGCGTTGAAGCGGAGCGACTGCTCGAGCGCGCGTTCGATGGCCTCGAGGCTCCACGCATCGGCATCGGCCAGCAACGGGGCAAAACGCTCGAGCGCCACCAGCACCGTTTCCGCCGTCTCGCCGTAGAACTTGCTGGGCGCGGCCTCGCCCCACCCTTCCACGCCGTCATGATCCACCAGCTTCACCCACACCACGCGATATTCGCGCTGGCCGCCGCGCGCGATGAAGAACGGGTGCGTGGTGTGGACCGTGACGACGCTCGCTGTGAGCTGCATGGCTGGAGATCGAGGAGTTAGAGCGGCGTCAGCCCCGACGCCCGCGCCGTGCGCGCATTGCGCAGCTCGGCGCCACCGCTGCCCTGCAGGAACTGTACGAGCGCATCCGCCAGCTCGAAGCCGCGGTCGTACCGCTCGGCCGGCTGCTTCGCGAGACACCGCATCACGATGGCACTGAGGGCCGCCGGAATGCGCGTATCCACCGTATCCGGCGCGACCGGCGCCTCGTGCACGTGCTTGTAGCCCACCGAGTACGAATCGTCGCCATCGAACGGCGGGTTGCCGAGGAGCATCTCGTAGAGCAGCAGCCCCACGGCGTAGAGATCACTGCGGCCGTCCACGAGCCGCCCCATCGCCTGCTCGGGGCTCATGTAGTGCGGCGTCCCCATCGCGCGCCCGCTCGCCGTCAGGCGCCCGTGAAAGCGCGCGGTGGCGATACCGAAGTCGGTGAGCGCCACATTGCCATCCTCGTCGAAGAGGATGTTGTCGGGCTTGATGTCGCGATGCACGACGCCGTGCCGGTGCGCGTAGTCGAGCGCCACGCTCACCTGCGAGGCCACACTCGCCGCCGTCATCGGCGAGACCGTCTTGCGACGCGACAGCAGATCGGCCAGCGAGCCGCCGGCGTAGTACGGCATCACGAGATACTCGATATCCCCCGAGTAGCCCATGTCGGTGATCCCGCAGATGTACGGGTGCACCAGCCGCGCCGCCGCTTCCGCTTCGCGGCGGAAGCGCTCGCGCATCTCCTGCTCCTTGGCGAGCGTCTTGTGCAGCACCTTGATCACCAGCGAGCGCGCCAGCACCGCATGGCGCGCCAGATACACATGCGCCATGCCGCCACTGCCAAGCCGCTTCACGATCGCATAGCGGTTGCCGGTCGCGTTGCGCAGCTCGCGCAGCTCTTCGTCGGGCACATCGATGGGCGGTGCCGAAACCTCGGGCAGCGCCGCGCCACAGCGCAGGCATTTCGCCGCCGCCGCCCGGTTCCAGGTGCCGCAGTCAGGGCAGAACATCGCGCAATCGCAAAGAGGGGAAGGTCACGCCGCGGCCGGGGCTCAGAGCCACCGCCGCCACCGCAGATAGAAAAGTAGCAGCCCGCCCAACGCCAGCTGCAGCAGCAGCATGAACCAGAAGCCGTGCGGCCAGTTGGAGAGCGGCATCTTGGTGAAGTTCATCCCCCACATCCCGCTCACTACCACGAAGGGGATCGACATCGTCGCCAGCACCGACAGCGCCTTGGTCGTCTGCCCCAGCCGGTTCGAGACCTGCGTGAGGTACGAATCCATCGTGCTGCTCAGGAGGTCGCGATACGTGTCGAGCGAGTCGTTGATCCGCAGGACGTGGTCGTAGATGTCCCGGAAGTACAGTTGCACATCGGGCGTCAGCAGGCTGCTCGGCCGATTGGTGAGCACATTCATGACCTCGCGCGACGGCTGGAGGTAACGCCGCAGCGAGAGCACCAGCCGCTTGACCTGAAACAGGTCGCGCAGGGCCCGATCGTCGAAGTCCACGAAGACCCGATGTTCGAGCCCATCGATGAACTGGTCGATCTGCTCGAGAATCGGGAAGAACGAGTCGATGGTGTCGTCCAGAATGGCGTGCAGCGCACGCTCCACACCGCGGCTCAGCAGCTCCGGGCTTTGGCGCATCGTGGACGCCACGCGCTCGACGCTCGGCATGACGCCGGCGTGGACCGTGACCAGATACTGCGACCCGAGGAAGCAGTACAGGTCCTGCGTTTCGAGATCGTACGGGTCGTCGGTATCCGTCGCAAAGGCGATGCCGCGCAGGATGATGAACAGATACCCTTCGTACTCCTCGATCTTGACGCGCGACGCCGGATTGAGCGTGTCCTCGATCGCGAGCGGATGAAACTTGAAGACCTTCTCCAGCAGCGCGTGCTGCGACCGCACCGTGGAGTCGATGTCCACCCACAGCGGTCCGCCCTCGGCCAGCAGCTGCGCGACTTCTCGCGGATGGCAGTCCACCACATCCGTGCCCGTCGGCGACCGGTAGATGGTCCGCGGCAGCGGATCGGGGCGTCCTTCGACGGAACTGGGCACGATGCGGGGCATGGTCCTCGAATCTGGCCCGCGGGGCCGTGATCCGGCCAGCCTAGGCGAGGGCGGCGACGTGCTCGAGCACGGCCTGCGCCACCGCGTCGGGGGCGTAGCCACCCTCGAGGGCACTGACCACACGCCCGTGGCACCAGCGCTCAGCGCGCTCCACCAGCGCCCGGGTCAGCGTGCGCACGTCGTCGAGCGTCAGCGTGAACGCGCCCAGCGGGTCCCCGGCGAGGCAGTCAAACCCGGCACTGATCAGCACGAGGTCCGGCGTGAACCCCTCGGCGGCCGCATCCACGGCCTGCAGCAGCGCGTCCACGTAGTGCGCCGGCGGCAACGACGGGGGCATCGGCACGTTCCAGACGGTCCCCAGTGGCCCGCGATCGTCGGCAGCCCCGGTACCGGGGTACCACGGCCATTGGTGCATCGACACGAAGTGAATGCGCGGCTCGTGCTCCACCAGCGCCTGCGTGCCGTTGCCGTGATGCACATCCCAGTCAACGATCAGCACGCGATCAGCCTTGCCCGTCGCCAGCGCGTAGTGTGCCGCAATGGCCACGTTGCCGAACAGGCAAAAGCCCATCGCCCGATCGCGCAGCGCATGATGTCCGGGTGGCCGCACCGCCGCGAAGGCCCGTGGTGCCCGGCCATCGAAGACCATGTCCACGCCGTCCAGCACGCAGCCGGCGCCGGCCGTCACGGCGTCCCAGGACCCCTCGCTCACCACCGTGTCGGGGTCGAGCCGCCCACCGCCCGCCGCCACCAGCTCGCGCACACGTGCGATGTACGCCGGGTCGTGCGCCAGCGCGAGTTCGCTCTCGGTGGCATGGCGCCCCTCGACATGCTGCAGCGCATGAAAGAGCTCCGGCCGATGTTTGAGCGCCCGCGGAATTGCCACGATGCGCCCCACATGCTCGGGGTGCTCCCACCCGGTATCGTGGCGCCCGCTGTCGGGGTGCGAGATGAACGCCACGCCGGCGGTCATGCGCGGGACTCCGCCTTACAGAATCGGACGGCGACGCCGCGCCGTCACGAACAGCGTCGAGGCCGCCTTCGCACCCGCCTGCGCCAGCGAGATCGACTCGTTGTCGATCAGCGCGCCGCGGAACTTCACGCAGTAGTCATCCGTCGCCACGACATCCGGTAGCAGCACGGCCATCGCCGCGCGCTTCACCTCAGCGACGGTCGCCGTCAATCGGCACGTCACGCGCACCGCATCCCACGCTTCGGCCGCCTGCACACGAATCGTGACGGCATCGGCCCCGTCATCCAGCACGATGGCGCCGGGCTGTGCCCGCAGCGCATTGGCAAAGAGCATGGGCGTGCTCATGACGCCGCCGGCGTGGGCTCGGATGTCTCGGCGATCGCCGTCGGTACCGGCGCTGGCGGAGGCGCCGGCGGCAGCGAGTCGAGGAAGCGCGCGATCTGCTGATCGAACAGATAGCTCGACCCGCTCACCTCGGTTCCGTCGGGCGTCTCGCGCGCGCCGATCACGAGTTCCTCACCCCCCTGCCCGCGCAGGGACACGTAGGTCGGCCCCTGCTTTTCGACGAACGCCGAGTAGATGCCGCTGCCGCGCGAAAAGAAGCGCACCGCCTGCGCGAGCACCTCGGCGACCGGCGCCGACGTCCGGCGCGACTGCAACTGACGTGACGACTGCTGATGCATGAGCACCCGAAGAAAAATCCGTAAATCGACCGTACGACGACGCCGTCCCGAACCCGCGCGAAGCGCTAGCCGCGCACCGCCACAGGGAACAGCAACACGATGGCATGCGCGTGATCGTCACCCGCCGGCGGCATTTCGAGCCGCACGTCGCCCCCCAAGCGGGCGACCAACGCCCGCAGGAGCGGCAGGTCCACGGCCGTGACCAAACGCCCGGCCACCGATCCGTCGAGGTAATCCCCGCGCCCAACCCGTTCAAGTATATCGGCGTGCACGGGCGGGTGCGCCGCGTCGGCCGGCGGCACCTCGGCACGGGCGTCCCAGCGTACCTGCAACGCCAGAAAGCCGCGGCCAAGCTCGACGCCCGCCCGCACCAGCGTGGCAGCGTCGGCCGTGCGCAGGGCGAGGCCAAGGGCCAGATCCATAGCCCGGGTGAGCCACGCCTGACTGGCCCGGATGGTCGGGAGCAGCACCGTGGGCTCCTCGACCTGAATCACCGCCGCCGGCATCCGCTGCCGCCAGCGACCCACCGCCTCACGCAGCGGCTCCCGGGGGTCCACGTCATCATCGCCGGGCGTGAACCCCGCGCGCGTGACCAGCGTGAACTCATGCGACGCCTGCGCCAGCGCGTGCGCGGCCTCGAGCCGGCCCAGCGCGGCGGTCGCCTCGAGCGCCTCCCCCGGCGCGGTGAGTGCCAGCAGCGCGTCCACCACGCGCGTCTCCACCGCATCGCGCTGCTGCTCCGCCTTGGCCCGTGCGCGGGCCTGGACCGCGAGTTCGTGATTCGCCTCGGCCAGCGCCGCATTCGCGCGACGCAACGCATCCGTGCGATGCGCCTTGTCGGTCGCCGCCGCCAACTGATCGGCCACCACACGCACGAGCGTGCGCTGTTCATCCGTCAGACTGGTCGCATCGGCGAAGTAGAACGCCACGGCACCGATCGGCCCGTCCGCCGTCTCGAGTGGCGCCGCCAGAATGGAGCGAAACGACAGCTCGTGGGCGACCTCGTGCCACGCATCCAGAGAGGCATCCGCGAAGAGATCCGGCACCTCCACCAGCCGCCGTTCCGCCACGGCCAGGCCGCTCGGCCCGTCACCGATGCGCACCCGCAACGCTCCGATCCAATGCCGGTGCTTCGACGGCCACTCGTGCTGCGCGACGGGGCGCAGCAGCTGCCCGTCGGCGCCAAGCTCCATCACCAGCGAAAAGCTCGCGCCGAGCAGCGGCGTGACGCGATCGAGCGCGAACTGCTGCACATCGCCCGGGCGCTCGGCAACGAGATACGCGTGCGCGATCTCGCGAACGGCGAGGAGCTCGCGTGACTCGGAGGTCGCGAGCGCCGACACCGATGGCGGGTCGCTGGACTCAGGTGCCAAACGACGCCCGCGGACGCTTGGGAGACAGGGGCCGCACTTCGAGGCGATGCACCAGCATGTGCGGTGGCGCGGTGACCGCGAAGGCCACGGCATCCGCCACGTTCTGCGGATCCAGCATCCAGGTCGTATTCGTGCCCTCGGGGAACAGCTCGGTCGCCACCGACCCCGGCGTGATCACACTCACTGCCACGCCCGCATCGCGCACTTCCAGCATCAGCGACTCGGCGAAGCCCATCACGAAGTGCTTGGTCCCCGTGTAGCAGGTGCCGCCCACGAACGTGTTGCGACCGGCCGTGCTGCCGATGATGCACACATGACCACGACCGCGCTGCACCATGCCGGGCAGCACGGCGCGCGTCACGTGATAGAGCGCGTTCACGTTCACATCCACCTGCCGGTGCCACTCCTCGGCGGTCATCTCGAGGAACGGCTTCATCACGGCGACGCCGGCATTGTTCACCAGCACGTCCACGTGCAGCCCGGTGAGCGCGGCGGCCGCGGCAAGGCCATCGCGGACATCGACCCGCATGACCTGCACCGACGCCCCCAGCGCCTCGCACTCGCCGGCGAGGGTCTGGAGCCGCTCGGCGTCGCGGGCGACCAGGATCAGGTTGTGCGAGGGCGCGAGCGTGAGCGCGATCGCGCGGCCGATGCCACGCGAGGCACCGGTGACGAGCGCAACAGGACGGGAAGTGGTCATCGAGTGTGCCGAAGAGAAGCCGCCCGGCGGCCCACGGCAGGCCCAGGCTGTGTGCATGGAAAACTAGGCCCCGAACCGGTCGCCACACAGCGCGGTGGCCGCCATCGCCTGCAGCCCCGATACCGAGCCGTGACGAAGCCGGCGGCCCCCCGCCAGTCGCGCGAAGCCGGTGGACCGATGAGTTTGCAGCGTCCCGTTTCCCCCTGAGGTCTGCATCATGAACGCGCCCCTGAACACGCGGCGGTCCGTCCGCGCCATCCTGCCATCGGTACGCCGCCGTGGCGTCGTCCGCCCCGCGGTGCTGGGCGCCCTGGTCACCGCCTGCACCACCTCCGACGCGCGCCGTGCCGACAGTGCCCTCGGGGTGCTCCCATCGACGGATACGCTGCGAGCGGTGGTCGTGACCCAGCCCGTCCGGACGGACTCGGATGATCCGGCGATCTGGCTCGACACCACCGATCTCACCCGGTCCCTGGTCGTTGGCACCGACAAGGGTGACACGACCGGTGGCCTCTATGTCTTCCGGCTCGACGGCACGATCGACAGCAGCCGCGTGCGATCCCCGATGAAGCGCACGAACAACGTGGATATCGTGTCCGGGCTGCTGGTGGGCGGGAAGACGATCGATATCGCTGTGACCACCGAACGCGGGGCGCAGGCGCTCCGCGTCTTCCGCCTGCCCGATATGACGCCCATCGACAACGGCGGCATTCGCGTCTTCGATGGTGATGCCTCCCGCGCCCCGATGGGGGTCGCGCTCTGGCGCCGTCCATCCGACGGGATGGTCTTCGCCATCGTGGGCGGCAAGAGCGGCCCCGCCGAGGGCTACCTCTGGCAGTACCGGCTCGAGGATGCGGGCGACGGCACGGTCCGGGGGGGGAAGGTGCGCGCCTTTGGCCGCTACAGCGGCAAAAAGGAGATCGAAGCAATCGCGGTCGATCGCCGATTGGGATACGTCTACTACAGCGATGAAACGGTCGGGATTCGTCAGTACCACGTCGATCCCGACGCGCCGAACGCCAACACCGAACTCGCGCTCTTCGGGACCTCCGGGTTCGTGTCGGATCACGAAGGCATCGGCATCTACGAGGCGACCGACTCCACCGGATACCTCCTCGTCTCCGACCAGCAGGGGCACCGGCTCCGGGTCTTCGCGCGTGAGGGCACCGCAAGCGCACCATTCGAGCATCGTCTGCTGGCCGTGATCCCGGTGGACGCCATTGAGACCGACGGTCTGGACGTCACCTCCCGGAACCTGGGTCCACGTTTTCCGGCGGGCATGCTCGTGATGATGTCCACCGATCGCACGTTCCACTTTTTTGATTGGCGGGACGTACAGAACCGACTCGCGCGTCGAGACACGGCCGTTACCAAATAGCCCTTGGGACCGTAACCGGTCGCACCGATTCTTCGGGGCTTCGCAGCGCCTCGCGCTGTGGCGTCTCCTCCCGCCCCTCAATTCATGCGATCGATATTCCTGCGCGTGGCCCTCGGCCTCGCGATTGTTGCTCCTGCCTTGCAGGCGCAAGGCGTTGTCAGTGGGACCATCACCGATCCGACCGGCCGCCCGCTCAGTGGTGTGCTGGTGCTCGTCGATGGCACGAGCATTCGCGCCGCCACCGACAAGGGCCTGTATCGCGTGGTGAACGTGCCGGCCGGCACTCGCACGATCACCTTCCGCTATCTCGGCTACGCGCCGCTCTCCAAGACGGTCACGGTCACGAGCGGCCGGACCGCCGTGCTTGATGCGAAGATGGTGGAAGTCGCCACGGCGCTTGCCGCGATTCAGGTCAAGGGCCAGGTGGTTGGTCAGGCATCCGCGCTCAATCAGCAGCGGACCGCGCCGACGATCTCGAGCGTCATCGACAATGAACTGGTCGGGCGTCTCCCCGATCCGAACATGGCCGAAGCCCTCGCGCGCGTCCCGGGGATCGCGGTCGTGCGCGATCAGGGCGAAGGGCGCTTCGTGCAGATCCGCGGCACGAACGCGGACCTCAACAGCATGTCGCTCAACGGCATGCGCGTCAGCACACCGGAACAGAACAACCGGCAGCTACCGATGGACGTGATTCCGTCGGACCAGGCGGCGCAGATCCAGGTCGCCAAGACGCTCACGCCGGACATGGACGCCGACGCCATCGGCGGCAACGTGAACATCGTGACGCGCACGGCGCAGGCGAACCGCCCGCTCTTCAACGTCACCGCGGCCGGCGGCCAGAACCAGCTCGGTGGTGGCGCCCTGGTGAACCTCGGTCTCAACGCGGGCAAGCGGTTCGGCGCCAGCCAGAAGTTCGGCGCCATGATCGGCGGCACGTACTATCGCAACGATCGCGCCTCGCAGAACATCGAGGGTGACTGGTGCTCGCAGACGCGCAACTGCGGTATCGCGCCCTCCCTGACCTCGCTCGACGCGCCCAACCTCTTCGAGTACCGCGACTATCCGCAGGTTGATCGTCAGCGCAACGGCGCCAACGCCACGCTCGATTTTCTGCTCAAGAACAACGGCAAGCTCTTCCTGCGCGGCACCTGGAATCAGTTTGCCGACGATGAAGTGCGCGCCCGCGCACGCTTCCGCTTCCGTGGCGGCACGGGCTCCCGCTGGACCATGATCACCCCGGACTCCGGCGTGACGACCGGTTCCCAGTTCGATCGCGACATCCGCCTGCGCAAGGTGGTGCAGAACATCTATACCGCGCAGTTCGGCGGCGAGCACTTCTCGCAGGGCGGCAAGACGTTCGATTGGACCATCGGTACTTCGCTGGCGCAGGAGGACCGTCCAGACGTCCTCACGATGGCGTTCCGGCAGAGTGGCATGTCGCTGGCGTACAACTTCGAGAACGCCGACCGGCCGCGGGCGAATGTCGTGACCGGCTCGTTCGACGACCCGACGCGCTTCCCGTTCAACAGCCTGATTCGTGAAGTGCGCAAGACGCGTGACGACGATGTGAGCGGCAAGATCAACGGCTCCATCCCGGTCCGTTTCGGGAATGTGGAGGGCACGCTCAAGGGTGGCCTCTCGGCGCGCCTCAAGACGCGCAGCAACCGCCTCGACAACACGACCTTCAGCAGCGCGATCGGCACCAACACGCTCGGCGCCACCAGCGCCACGCTGATGTCCCTGCTGACCACCGAGACGGCGGGGCGGACGATCTTCGACGGTGACTACCAGTTCGGCCGCACCTTCAATCCCGCCCGCATGCGGTCGTTCATCGCGGAGAATCCGAACGCCTTCACGGTGAACACGCTCACATCGCAGACCACCTCCGCCGGCGGTACGTACACCGTGGGTGAGGACGTCTACGCCGGGTACCTGATGGCGACGCTGGATGCCGGCCCGGTGAAGCTGATTCCCGGCCTGCGTGTCGAAGCGACCCGTACCGAGAACACCGCCAAGATCGTGTCGCTCAATGCCGCCGGCACGGCGCTGACCCGCCCCATCACGGACACGACGGGTTCCACGAGCTACACGAACGTCTTCCCGAGCCTCAACGCGACCTGGCGCCTCTCGGATTACACGAACGTGAAGGCCGCGGTCACCACGGCGCTCGTACGGCCGCAGTTCCGCGACATGGCACCGTACATCAACATCACCGCCGGCCAGCAGACCGCCAGCATCGGCAATCCGGCGCTCAAGGCCACCACGGCGGTCAACTACGACGTCATGATTGAGCACTACTTCACGAACGTCGGCTTCGTGGCCGCCGGCGGCTTTGCGAAGGAGCTCACCAACTTCATCTTCGCGACGTCACGCGCCCGCACCGCACAGGATGCGGTGGGCCCCGATGCCACGCAGATCATTCAGCCGCAGAACGGCCAGACGGCCAAGATTTACGGTTTCGAGCTGGCCTGGCAGCAGAACCTCACGTTCCTCCCGCATGCCCTGCGCGGCCTCGGCTTGAACGCGAACTACACCTACACGAAGTCGGACGCCACGATCGAAGGGCTCGGCCGCCAGGGCGTCACCACGCCGCTCCCCGGCCAGACGGGTAACGCCGGCAACGTCGGGGTGTTCTTCGACCGGGGTCCGGTGTCGCTCCGCGTGGGCGGCAACTACTCGGGCGAGTTCCTCTCCACGATCAACCCGCAGACCCCGGATGGCGACACGCGCACCAAGTCGCGGTTCCAGGTGGACGCGTCGGGCAGCCTGCAGCTGCGCAACCGCGTGAAGCTCTTCGGCGAATTCATCAACCTCTCCAACACTCCGCTGCGGGCCTACGTCGGCAATCGCCCGAATCGCGGCGGCGGCGGCGATGACCCGAGCTACGAGTTCTACAAGCCCTGGGGCATGCTCGGCGTGAAGATCGAGCGCTGAGCATCCGATCTCGCACGACAACGGGGGCGTGACCACCAGGTCACGCCCCCGTTTGTCTGTCGGCTACCGTTCAGCCGTTCTTCTTCTCGCGGACCGCGCGCTTCACATCCCGCCGCTCCTGCTTCACATCACGCTTGTCGGCGCGGATCTCGCGCGTCTCCTGCTTCACCGCGCTGGAATCGCCCGCGCGCGCCGCCTGACGACGATCCCGCTGGTCGTTGTTGAGCTCCTTCTTGGCCTGCCGCAGCTCCTTCGTTTCCTGCTTCACCTGCTGGGCGCCGGCCACCGCAAACGGGAGCGCCGCGGCGAGTACGATCGAGCAGACAATCTTGCGCATGGGTCGATCCTCCAATTCAGGTCGCGCCCGCCGGGCCCCGTGCCCTGCGCGGCGTTCAGGAGGTAAGACGACGCGGGCCGGCGGATGTTAAGCGCACCCTCCGTGGCCTTGTGGTCCTTCGTGCCCCTGTGCGGCAGTTTCGTGATCAGTGCAAATCAGCGGGACCCATCCGCCGCCGGCGCCGCCAGCACACCCGGCTCCCCATTCGCCGCCTTGAGCTTCTGCAGCTGCCGCTTGGCGAGATTCGCCACCGGCGCGTTGGGGTGCCGCGAGTAGTACTCGAGCCACTCGCGCGTATCCCGGCTGTCGTACCGCGAGCCGAGTTCCAATGCGCAGGTGAGTTCGGCCTGCGTCTTGGCCTCGTCGCTCGTTTCCTGATACACGATCAGCCCGAACGTGTACGCCGTTTCGTTGGCCAGCGAGTCCACCGCCTTCGGCAGCGGAATCGCGAGCGCGGCCTCACCGTCACCGCGCTTGAACGCATCGTTCCGCGCTGCGACGCAGCCGTCCATGGCGCGGGCAACGCGCGTCCGCACCGATTCGCCGCAGCCGGTGCCGAGCGCGAGCGCGCCCGGCACCGTCAGCAGCACCAGCAGGCGCCGCAAAATCACGGCGTCACCGTGCAGCCGGTCACCACGGTGCACTTCGGATCGAGCGGCGGCAGCTTGAGCCGCGCCAGTTCCTTGTTCACCGCCGCGAGGTCGTCCTTCCACACCTTGTCGAGCGTGGCCTGATACCCCGAGAGCTCCTTCGACAGGATGCCGAAGATCTCCGGCATGTACGTCCCCGGCGGGCCGTCACCACGCTCACTCATCGAGAGCAGGTTCGCGAGCCGGTTGTTCACCTTGATCGGGAAGTTGAGCGGGTCCTGGCCGGACTGATTGCGGACCTGATACACGTTCTCCTCCACCGCCGAAGCGTTGGTCTTGAGCGTGCCGCCCTTTTCCTTGAGTGCCGCATCGTCGGCCGCGCGCTTGAGACGGTCTTCCAGCTGCGTCTTCACGCGGCGGATCTCGATCACCGCCTTCTGCGCCTCGTTCGTCTTGTCACGCACCATGCTGCCGAACTTGAACTGGGCATGCAGGTCCGCGTCGGAGACGTCCTTGATGAGCGGGTTCTTCACGATCGTGAGCGGCGCCGTCATCGCCTTGCCGTCGGCCGTGAGGCGCACCGTGAAGTGCCCCGACGGCAGCGCCGGACCGGCCGTGCCCGCGCCCCAGAAGATCATCCCCGGGAAGCTTTCGATGCCCGTGGAGCGCAGATCATAGTTGTAGCGCGACAGCCCCGGCGTGAGCGGGAACGTGGCCGTCGTCCCGCCACGGCGCCCGCCGCCCGCCGCCGGTGCCCCACCACCGCGCGTCGTGTCGCCCTCGAAGCTGCGCACCACCTTGCCCAGCGAATCGAGGATCTCGAGCTGTGCGCGCTTGGGCGCCTGCTTGAAGAACCACGCGAGCTGTACACCACCCGCCGAGCGCACCCCGACCGGCGGCGCGAACAGATGCGCATCCGCCGCGAGCACCGTCGGCGACGCCTGCCGCAGCGGCGCCACGTTGTCGAGGATCCAGAAGCCACGGCCGTGCGTCGCGATGACCAGATCGTTCTGCTCCACGATCAGGTCCGCCACCGGCGTGTCCGGCATGTTGAGCTTGAGGCTCTGCCAGTTCGCGCCGTCGTCATACGAGATGTACACGCCATGCTGCGTGGCCGCGTATAGCAGCCCACGTCGCGTCGGATCTTCGCGCACCGCGTGCACGTAATCCTCGGCGCCCAGCCCGTTCACGATCTTCGTCCACGTCTTGCCGTAGTCCGTGGTCTTGAAGATGTACGGCGCTCGATCGTTCAGCAGCGGACGGCGCACCGAGATGTACGCGGTGCCGGCGTCGAACTTCGACGCGTCGATCTGCGAGACGCGCCCGAACTCCGGCATGTCCTTGGGCGTCACGTTCGTCCACGTGGCGCCGTTGTTCTTCGTGACGTGCACCAGCCCGTCGTCCGAGCCGGTCCAGATCACCTGCTCGGTGATCTTCGACGGGCCCACCGAGAAGATCACGCCATACACTTCGGGGCCGTTCATGTCGCCGGTGATCGGGCCGCCCGATTTCTCCTGCGTTTCCGGCGCGTGCCGCGTGAGATCGGGGCTCATCTGCTTCCACGTGCGGCCGCCGTCATACGAGCGCCACAGGCGCTGCGAGCTCACGTAGAGCGCCTTCGGGTTGGCCTGCGAGAAGAGGATCGGGAACGTCCACTGCCACCGTTCCTTGATGTCCTTCGACGGCTCGCCCGAGTAGAACCAGGGATACGGGTTCACCTCGCGCCCCATACCGAGGCGGCGGTTGAACTTGTCAACGTACCCGCCGTTGTTGGTGCCCGAGTAGAAGACGTCCGGATCGTTCGGATCGGCCGCGATATACCCCGGCTCACCACCGCCCACCTGATACGAGCTCGCCATGCCACCGAACGCTTCCGCGCCGGCGAAGTTCGGGCCACCGCGCCCGCCACCTGCCCCACCGCGACCAAAGCCGCCGCCGTTGTTCCAGTTGCTCGGCGTGCAGAGCGTCGAGTTGTCCTGCTGCGACCCGCACACATGGTACGGCGTGTGCGCCGTCGTGATCGCGTGATAGAACTGCTCGGTCGGGAAATCCTGCTCCGAGAAGCGCGCGGCCGTGTTGAAGGTCACCGCGCCGCCACCGTCGTTGGCAGCCACCAGATGCGTGGGATCATCCGGATCGATCCAGAGATCATGCCAGTCGCCGTGGCTGTTGCCGCTCGCATTCATGAGCGTCTTGCCGCCATCCGTCGAACGGAACATCGACGTGTTCTGGGCATACACCACGTCCGCATTCTTCTGGTCGGCGAAGACGTGCGTGTAGTAGAACGCACGCTGCCGGATGCTGCGGTCACCGTTGATCAGCGTCCACGACGCGCCCGCGTCATCGCTGCGGAACAGGCCACCGTTGTCGTTCTCCACGATGGCGTACACGCGGTTCGGATTGGCCGCCGTCGTGGCGACACCGATGCGCCCCACGAGGCCGCTCGGCATCCCCTTCGCGCGCGTGATCTCCGTCCAGCTCTCGCCGCCATCGGTGCTCTTGAACAGCCCCGACCCCGGGCCGCCCGACGACATCTGGTATTCCTTGCGGTACGCTTCCCACAGCGCCGCGTACATCACCTTCGGGTTCGTGCGATCGAGCGCGATATCGATGGCGCCCGTCTTGTCGTCACGATAGAGCACGCGCTTCCACGTCGCGCCACCGTCGGTGCTCTTGTAGACGCCCCGCTCCGTGCTGTTCACGCTGTACTTGCCGAACACCGCCGCATACACGATGTCGGGGTTCGTCGGATCGACGCGGATCTTCGAGATCGCGTCCACCGTGCGGAAGCCCACATGCTTCCACGTCTTGCCGGCATCGGTGGACTTGTAGATGCCATCGCCCGGCATGATGTTGCCGCGAATGCAGCTCTCCCCCATGCCGATGTAGATCACATCGGGGTTGCTCTCGCTGACCGCGATCGCGCCCACCGACGCACTCGTGATCTGCCCGTCGGTCACGGGGAACCAGTTCTCGCCGCCATCGGTGGTCTTCCACAGCCCACCACCCACGGCACCGAAGTAGGCAACGTTCTTCTGCCCCTTCACGCCGCTCACGGCGATCGAGCGGCCACCACGGTCCGGCCCGATATTGCGCCACCGATAGCCGCGCAGCAGGGTGGAATCGAGCGTGACGGGCGCCAGCGGCGCCGCTTTCGCCGCCGCCGGAGCCGCTTTCGCAGCAGGCTTGGCCGGCGGCTGCACCAGCGCCGCAGCCGGCACGGCCAGCAACGCGAGGGTACGCAGGGTATTCATGGGCTGAGACGGGTCAGAGAGAGCAACTTTGTGATCCCCGCACATGGGATCACCCCTACGTTGCAGGCTACCGCGCCCAACCGCAATGCGCTGACGCCCCGGTGACAGCCGCGGGTATGCTCACCCCATGCGCGCCCCCAACGACATCACCGGCGCCGTGGTCGACGCCGCCATCGAAATCCACCGCACCCTCGGCCCGGGCCTCCTCGAATCCGCCTACGAGGAGATCCTCGTGGTCGAACTCCAGGCGAGGGGGCTCACGGTCGAACGGCAGTTGATGGTCCCGTTTGAGTGGAAGGGCCACCCGATCCACTACGGCTTCCGAATCGACCTGCTCGTCGAGGGTCGGGTCGTCGTCGAGCTCAAGAGCACCGAGAAACACTCACCGATCCACGTGCGCCAGCTGCTGACCTACCTCCGCATCATGAAGCTGCGCTACGGTCTGCTGGTCAATTTCGGCGCCGCGCGCATGATTGATGGAATTCAGCGCGTGTCGAATGGTTTTTCTGTGGACGAGAGTCCGCCGAACTGATCGCACAGAGCGCACAGAGCCACAGAGAACACTGAAGCGCGCCCGGATCCCGCCGGAGCGCGCCTCAGTGTTCTCTGTGGCTCTGTGTTCTCTGTGAGTGCAGTTCCACTCACATCTCATATCTCACCATCTCAGGTCTCACCCCGCCAGCTTCGCCGCCAGGTAGCCCTTGAGCTGGGAAACGTTCACCCGATCCTGCGCCAGCGAATCACGATCACGCACCGTCACCGTCTGGTCGCCCGTGCTCTGCCCGTCCACCGTGATGCAGAAGGGCGTGCCGACTTCGTCCTGGCGGCGGTAGCGCTTGCCGATCGAGCCGGACTCGTCGTAGTCCACCGGGAAGGCGCCACGCAGATCGTTCACGATTGCATGCGCCATTTCCGGCTGGCCGTCCTTCTTCGTGAGCGGGAAGATCGCCGCCTTGATCGGAGCAATCGCCGGCTTGAGGCCGAGGACCACGCGGCCCTCGTCTTCGCCCGGGACCGCTTCTTCGCGATACGCATTCACCAGCGCGGCGAGCGTCACGCGGTCCGCGCCGACCGACGTTTCGATCACGTACGGCACGTAGCGCTTGTTGTTCACCTGATCGTAGTACTCGAGCTTCTTGCTGGAGTACTGCTGATGCTGCGTCAGGTCGAAGTCCGACCGGTTGTGAATGCCTTCGATTTCCTGGAAGCCCAGCGTGCCGCCGAAGTCGAACTGCACGTCGAACGCCGCGCGCGCATAGTGCGCGAGTTCCTTCTCGTCGTGCTGATGGAACTCGAGGCGATCGGGCGAGAGGCCGAGGTCGAAGTGCCACTGCATGCGCATGGCCTTCCACTGCTCGAACCACTCCATGTCGGTGCCGGGCTCGACGAAGAACTGCATCTCCATCTGCTCGAACTCGCGTGTGCGGAAGATGAAGTTGCCCGGCGTGATTTCGTTGCGGAACGCCTTGCCGATCTGCGCGATGCCGAACGGCACCTTCTGGCGCATCGACTGCTGCACGTTCAGGAAGTTCACGAAGATGCCCTGCGCCGTTTCCGGGCGCAGATAGACCACACTCGCGCTCTCTTCCAGCGCGCCCATGTGGGTCTTGAACATCAGGTTGAACTGCCGCGCTTCGGTGAGCGCACAGGCGTCATGCTGGCCCGGCTGCTTCGAGGGCTTCTGCGGGCACCGCGCGTCTTCCAGCTTGTCGGCGCGGAAGCGCCCCTTGCACGTCTTGCAGTCCACGAGCGGGTCCACGAAACCGGCCACGTGGCCGGACGCTTCCCACGTGCGCGGATGCATCAGGATGGCCGCGTCGAGCCCCTCGATGTCGTCGCGCGAGCGGACCATCGCGTGCCACCAGCGATCCTTGATGTTCTTCTTGAGCTCCACGCCCAACGGCCCGTAATCCCACACCGAACCGGTGCCGCCGTAGATCTCGGAGCTCTGGAAGATGAATCCGCGCCGCTTGCACAGCGACACGAGCTTGTCCATCACATCAGGAAAGCCAGACATGGTTGTTTCGGGTTAGCGGAGCAGATCCGCGACGATGGATTCGCCGTGATCGCGACCGTTCTCGATGAAAATGCGATTCGCCTGGTTCCCCGAGGCGATCACTCCCGCAAGGTAGACACCCGGGAGCGGGGTAGCCATGGTAATCGGGTCGTGTGCCGGAATCCCGCTCGCGGGATCGATCGGCACCCCGACCTGCTCGAGCAGCCCCGTCTCGGGGAGATACCCGGTCATGCAGTACACCTGCGTCGCCGGCAGCGATTCCGGCCCCTGCGGCCCCTCGATCCGCACGTGGTCCGGCTCGATCGCCACGACACGACTCGCGAAGCGCGCCCCGATGACCCCTTCCCGGAGCCGCGCCTCGATCTCCGGACGCACCCACGGCTTCACGTTGGCGTCCAGCTGCTCGGCAAAGTGCACCAGGGTGACCTGCCCGCCGGCGCGATACATGTCGAGCGCCGCATCGACCGCGCTGTTGGCGCCGCCGACCACCACCACCTGCTGGCGCCACGCCTCATGGCCCTCGGTGTAGCCATGACGGACATGCGGGAGCGATTCCCCCGGCACGCCCAGGAGATTCGGCCGGCCGAAATACCCCGTGGCGACCACCACCGCGTGCGCGGCCGTTTCGTACGGCACCCCGGCGCGCGTCTCCGACCGCAGGAGCCAGCGCGCCGGACGCTCCGGCTCCGGCACACCAGGCGGCAGATCGACGCGAACGGGGCGGAGCGTCGTCACCCGCTCGAACTGCCGAACCTCCAGCTCGTACAGCGAGGCCACCCCGCGATAGTAGGCCAGCGCATCGCGACGCGTCGGCTTCTCGGTCGCCACGATGAACGGCACACCGCCGATACTCAGACGCTCGGCGGTCGAGAAGAACGTCATGTACGTCGGATAGCTCACGAGGCCGGCCACGATCGGTCCGCGGTCGAAGACCACGGCCGTCAGGCCGGCGCGCCGCGCCGCGATCGCGGCCGCCAGACCACAGGGCCCGGCACCCACGATCGCGAGATCGATCACCGGTGGCGTACGGCCATCGGGCATGAGGACGCCGCTTACAGCGCGGCGGCGTGCACCGCGATGATCTGATCGCGGCGCGTACCCACGCTCACATAGCTGACCGGCGTCTCACACAACGCCTCGAGCCGGTCGATATACGCCCGCGCCGCCGCCGGCAGCTCGTCGAGCGTGCGGCAGTCCTGCGTGCTCGTCTTCCACCCCGGCAGCCACTCGTAGATCGGCTTCGCCCGCTCGAGGAGCGAGAGATCGGCCGGGAACTCGGTGTGCACCTCCCCGTCGATCTCGTACCCCGTGCAGATCGCCAGCTGGTCGAGCGTATCGAGCACATCCACCTTCGTGATCGCGAGCCCGGTGAGCCCGTTCACGCGCGCGGCGTAGCGCACCACCACGCTGTCAAACCAGCCGCAGCGCCGCGGACGCCCGGTCGTGGCCCCGAACTCATGGCCCAGCGCGCGCACATGGCTGTGCAGCGGCTCCTCGAGCTCGGTGGGCAGCGGGCCGTTGCCGACGCGCGTCGTATACGCCTTCACCACGCCCAGCGCGCACTGCAGCGACATCGGCGAAATGCCCACGCCCGTGGCCGCCCCACCCACCGTCGTGTTGCTCGACGTCACGAACGGATACGTACCGTGATCCACGTCCAGCAGCGAGCCCTGCGCGCCTTCCAGCAGCACCGCGGCGCCATTCTTGATCGCGCGGTGCACACACAGCCCGACGTCCTCGGCGAGCCCCAGCAGACGCGGCGCGAGGGCGCCCAGCGTGACCATCGTCTCATCCACACTCGCACGCACGTCGGAGCCGCTGCGCTCGAGCTGCGCATTGGCGCGCTCCACGCCGGCGGTCACCAGCTCCCGGAGGCGGTCGGTGTTGCGCAGGTCCAGCACGCGCACCCCACGACGCGCCACCTTGTCTTCGTAGGCCGGACCGATGCCGCGACCGGTCGTGCCGATCGCCTTGCTCGCCGCGCTCGCCTTGTCCACCAGCTTGTGGTAGGGCATCACGAGATGGGCGCGCTCGCTCACATAGAGACGCCCCTCCACGTCGATCCCGTCGGCCACGAGCTTGTCGATCTCGACGAACAGCGTCTCCGGGTCCATGACCACGCCGTTGCCGATCGCGCACCGCACGCCCGGGTGCAGGATCCCGCTCGGGATCTGGTGCAGGATGAAGGACTTGTCCCCGATGTGCACCGTATGACCGGCATTCGCGCCGCCCTGGTAGCGCACCACCCAATCGGCGCGCTCGGCCAGCACGTCCACGAGCTTGCCCTTCCCTTCATCGCCCCACTGCGAGCCCACCACGACCACGGTGCGCGTCGTCGAATCGAACATGCGGTTGTCTCCGGCAGCCGACTCGGCCGCCCACAAAAAACGCCCCGCGGACGGTCCGCGGGGCGTTGTTGGAATCTAGCTCCTCACCGAGCCGAAGCAATGCGTCGGACGCGCTCAACCGCCCGTCAATCGCCCAGTCAGCAGCAGCGCGCCGACCAGCGCCACGATGGCCACGCCGATGCCCGTCTTCACGGCCGCGGCCGCCACGCGCCCGAGCAGGGCCCCGCGTGCGACCCGCACCGGTTCGCCGCGCTGCGCCTTGGCCACGGTCAGCTCCCCCAGAAGCGCGCCGACGAAGGCGCCGGCAAAGGCGCCGAGCATCGAGCCCACCACCGGCACCGGTACGCCCAGCACGGCCCCCACCAGACCGCCCAGGATGGCCCCGAACGACGCCCGCCGGCTCCCCCCGTGCTCGCGCGCATACCGGCCGGCAATGGTGAACTCCAGCACCTCGGCCACCACGACCAGCGCCGCGACCACCCCAAAGGTCACCGGCCCGATGGGGCCCGCCGGCACGACCACCCAGTGCAGCAGCGTCGCGCCGAGCATGCCCCACAGCCCCGGGAGTCCCAGGGGGACCAGCGCCAGGCCAACGAGGAGCGCGGCAACGAGCAGAAGACCACTCAGCATGGTGAACGGTACGTCATGGTCCAACGACAGGTTTCATCGTTAGGAAAGAAGGTCCTATCCGTGCGTTACATCACGACGCAAACACTCGTCACCCTGTGTATCGCAGCACACCGCACTCTTTGTCGGCAGGGAGCATCGCAATGGCATTCGGCTGGTTCAGCAAGGTCAAGCAGGCATTCGGATCGGGAGGCGCCGCCGCCACCGCGTCGCGGCCATCCGTCGCGGCCATCGAGCCGACCCCGACCACTGCTCCCGAGCCGGCCGCCGAGATCGCGCCTGAAGCCTATGTCGCCTTCCTCGAGCATCCGGCACCGGTCCCGCCGCCCCCGCCGACCCCGACCGAAGAACTGATCGCCCAGCTGCGGCAGCATCCGGCACTCAAGGACTCGCCCGACGGCCCCGATCTGCTCGACCTGCTCAGCAGCAGCCCGAATGCGATGGTTCGCCAGCTGCCCTCCGCGGCGCAGGCCAGCCTCGCCCTCTGTGACGATCCGGGACTGACCCGTCGCCAGCTGGCCGAAAAGCTCGCCTCGGACCCGGCGCTCGTGCAGGCCCTGCTCAAGACCGCCAACAGCGCCGCCTTCGGCGCCGGCAAGGACTCGGTGATCAGCATCGAGCCCGCGCTTGATCGCATCGGCGTGGCCGGCGCGCGCAGCATCATCTTCGCCAACGCGGTGGACGGCGTCCTGAGCCGCCCCGGCGGGGAATTCAACGGCATGGCCAACGAGGTGTGGAACCACATGGTCCGCACCGCGCCCATTGCACGCGCGCTCGCGCAGGCGTTCGACGCCAATGGCGACGAGGCGTTCGCGATTGCCCTGCTGCACGACGTCGGCAAGCTCGTGATCTTCGATCGGATCTCGGCGCTCCGTTCCACCAAGCGCCGCGACGTGAAGCTGGCCCCGGCGTTCACGGACGCGCTGCTCAACTCCCTGCACGAACCCCTCGGTGCCCTCGCAGCGCGCACATGGGGCATGGGCGAGCGCTCCGCGCGCGCCATCGGCTTCCATCACTGCCGCACCAGCGACGGCGAACCGAACACGCTCGCCGAAATCACCTACGTCGCCGAACTCGCCGATCATGCGGTGCGGCGGGGCATGGCCGTTGATCTCCATCGCGTGTGGTTCGATGGCAAGATCACCGCGGATCTGCAGCGCCTCATGAAGGTGCTGGATGCCTGGGAGATTCCGATCGTCTGACGCATCCGGGCGTCTTGAGTCGTCGGTCGACGTGGACCGATGATCCGCCCGATGTCGTGCCTTTCTCGGTGGCACCTACATGGCTGGCAAGTTCTGGGGACAACTCTTTGGCGGTGACAGCGCCAAGGGGAAGACCACACCAACCGCGACGCGTGAGCGCGACCGAGAACGCGAACGCGACCGCGACCGGGAGCACGAAGACGACGCCGCGTCGTCGACCGAGCTCGTCTTTCTCGATCCGTACAACGAGCCGCCGCCACCGGCGCCGACGGATCTGCTCATTGCCACCCTCGGGATTGATCCCGAGGCGAAGGCCTCGCCCGACGCGCCGGCGCTGCTGGAGCTGGTGGCCAAGGGGCCCGACGACATGATTCGGCGCCTCCCCTCGGCGGCGCAGACCTCACTCGCGCTGTGCGATGATCCGAACCTGACGCGCCCGCAACTCGCCGAGAAGCTCTCCGACGACCCCTCACTCGTGCAGTCGCTGCTGCGCTGCGCCAACAGCGCCGCGTATGGTGCGGGCAAGGCGCCGGTGATCGGGATCAGTCAGGCGATCGACCGCATCGGGATGGCCGGGACGCGCAGCCTGATCTTTTCGAACGCCATCGACGGGGTGCTGAGTCGCCCCGGTGGCGAGTTCGACGCCATGGCGGGCGATGTGTGGCAGCACATGGTGCGTACGGCACCACTGGCGCGCTCCCTCGCGCCGCTGCTGTCGGTCGATCCCGATGAGGCCTTTGCCATCGCGCTGCTGCACGATGTGGGCAAGCTGGTGATCTTCGATCGCATCAGCGCGCTGCGCTCGAAACTGCGGCGCGATGTGAAGCTCACGCCAGGGTTCACCAAGTCGCTGCTCATGGACCTGCACGAGACGCTGGGGGCGATGGCAGCCGAAGCGTGGAACATGGGGCCGCGCGCCGCTCGCGCGATTGGCGCCCATCACCGCCGGAGCGGTGACGGCATGCCCAACCCGCTCGCCGAAGTGGTCTACGTCGCCGAAGCGCTCGACCATGCCATGACGCGCAACGACCGCTTCGATACGCGCAGCGTGCTCTTCGACGGCAAGGTGAAGATGGATCACGACCGCCTCGCCGCCGTCCTCGAGCGGCTGGACGTCACCTTCCGCTGAGGCCCCCCCGAGGGATCCTCAGCGCCCCCTCGGTGGTCAGGCCGGCAGGACGCCGGCCTCCGTCAGCACCGCGCGAATCTTGGCGCGCTCGGCGTCGCTGGCGGCCAGCAGCGGCGAACGCGGCGGGCCGCCGCTCAACCCCACCAGGTCCATGGCCGCCTTGATGCCGGCCGGACCCAGCGCCCCGCCGATCTCCGTCGCGATCGGCACCAGCCGCTGCTGCATCGCCGCGGCTTCGTCACGCTGCCCCTGACGATACAGATCCACCATGCGACGCACCGTCGGCCCCGCGTAGAGACCGATCGCGAGGATCGCCCCCGACGCCCCCCGCTCGAGCGCCGGCACCACCGTGCCGCCACTGCCCGTGAGCACGCGGAACGTGTCGCTCTGCGCCGCGAGATACTGCTCGAGCATCGGCAGGTTGCCGGCGCTGTCCTTCATGCCGATCACGTTCGGATGCTGCGCCAGCTCGTGCACCAGCGCCGCGCTCAGCACGACGTGCGCGTACGCCGGCATGTTGTAGAGCAGCACCGGCAGCGGACTGGCGTCGGCGACGGCCCGATGGTGCGCCACCAGCGCCTCTTCGGTCATGCGCTTGAGGAAGTAGTGCGGCGAGATCACCAGCACCGCACTCGCCCCGAGTCGCTTGGCATCGTGCGCGCGCGCAATGGTCTGGCGCGTGCTCTCGCTGCCGATCCCCATCAGCAACCACTTGTCGGTCGGCACGCGTTCGCGCGCCCAGGTCAGCAGTTGGCGACGATCCTCGTCGTCCAGCAGCGCCGACTCGCCGCTCGAGCCGGCGACAAGCACGCCGTCCATGCCGAAGGCGAGATGCTGGTCGATGTTGCGCTGAAACGCCGCGCGATCCAGATCGCCGTTCGCGGCGAACGTCGAGACGGCGGGGACCATGAGCCCGCCCAGAGCTGGTAGCGTCATGGCCTCAAAGCTAACGGCCCGGCGGCTCCTCTGCGGAGCGGCCGGGCCGGCACATCATCGGGGGCGCTGGTCAGCCGGTGCCGAACAGGTTCTCGAACCCGCTGCTGAACGACGCATCATTGACCCCGAACGGGTTGGGGCTCGAGACCGACTCGTGGCTCGTCGGGCTGGTGGCCAGGGGCGGCAGCGTCGCGCCCGTCCCGAGCGGACTGGGCGCCTTGGTTGACTGCGTGGACACCCCACGGGGCGCGGTGCGACGGGCCGCCGGTGCCCCGCCCGGAACGGTCTGCCGCTTCTTGGGATCGATGGACGGTACGCCCAGCGGCGTGCGCCGTCCCTTCCCCATGGTGAAGTGCAGCTCGAAGTCCGCGGGGTTGGTCGCCGCCGCCTTCGCCACATCGAACGACACCTCGCCCTTGTTCACCAGCTCGGTGAGATGCTGGTCGAACGTCTGCATCCCATACTGGGCGCCGTCGGCCATGTAGTCACGGATCTCGGCGATGCGCCCCTCGGCAATGAGGTCGCGGATGGTGCTCGACACGATCATCACCTCGGCCGCCACCACGCGCCCCTTGCCGCTCTTGTGCGGCAGCAGGCGCTGGCTCACCACCGCATGCAGCGACTCCGCCAGACGCATCCGCACGACCTGCTGCTCCTCGGGCGGGAACATCGCCATGATACGCACGATCGTGCTCTGCGCATCCGGTGTATGTAGCGTGGAGATGAGCAGATGCCCCGTCTCGGCCGCCTTCATGGCCGTGTCGATCGTTTCGGCGTCGCGCATCTCACCGATCAGGATGACATCCGGATCCTGACGCAGCGCCGCCCGCAGTCCGTGACGGAAACTGTCAGTGTCCACCCCCACCTCGCGCTGTGTCACCGACGCCTTGATGTCGGTGTGCAGGAACTCGATGGGATTCTCGAGCGTGAGAATGTGTTTCTCGTAGCTCGCGTTGATCTCGTTCACCAGCGCCGCCATGGTGCTCGACTTACCCGATCCGGTCACGCCGGTCACCAGGACCATGCCACGCTCCGTGTGCGCGATGCGCGTCAGCACGGGCGGAAGATGCAGCGACGCGACGGTCGGCACATTCTCGGGAATCACACGGCACACAATCGAGAACGAGGCCCGCTGTCGCAGAATGTTCACGCGGAACCGGCCGACCTGATCGGCGGCCCAGGAACAGTCGTGGTCGCGCAGCGCCTCCAGATCGATCTTCGACGCCTCATGCCCCAGCAGGTGGACCGCGATGTTCTGCGTCTGCTCGGCCGTCAGCGCCTGCTTGGTCAGCGCGACCAGGCGCCCGTCGATGCGGGCGCGTACCATGTCGCCGGCCTTGATGTGCACATCGGATGCACCACGGTCGACGGCTGCCTTGAGAATGCGTTCAATGGCCACGGAGAATCCAAAGCACGGGCGGGAGGGAACGAGGGACTCCGTTGGAGAGACGGTTCATTCCGCCCCCCGCAACGCGTACCCGCCGCTCCAGCACGCCCGTGGGCGCCGCGTACCGTTTGGTACGCGGCACCACCCGTCACGACAAACGCAGCGGGTCGAGGCCGATGATGTCCCGTACTTCGCGCATCGTCGTTTGCGCGATTTCCCGGGCCGCACGACCGCCGTCGGCGATCGCATCCAGGGCCTGCTGCGGGTTGGCGTCCAGCGCCTCCGCCCGGCGACGGATCGGCGTCAGTTCGCGGATCATCCCTTCATGCAGGACCTTCTTGCAGTCCATGCACCCCCACCCCGCACTGCGGCACTGCTGCGCCACGTGGGCCTGGGTGGCCTCGTCGTTGAACGCCTTGTGCAGCTGGAAGATGTTGCAGACGTCCGGATTGCCCGGATCCGTCTTCCGCACGCGCGCCGGGTCGGTGACCGCCGGCCGCAGCTTCTGCCAGATCTCGTCGTCGCTTTCGAGCAGCCCGATCGTGTTGCCGAGCGACTTGGACATCTTGGCATTGCCGTCGAGGCCCATGATGCGCCGCGTGGGGGTCAGCAGCGGCTTGGGCTCCGGGAAGTACTCCACGCCAAACTTCGCGTTGAACTTGCGGGCGGTATCGCGCGCCAGTTCGAGATGCTGCACCTGATCCTCCCCGACCGGCACGCTGTCCGCCCGGTACAGCAGGATGTCGGCGGCCTGAAGCACGGGGTACATCAGGATCCCGGCCGGGATGCTCTCCATCTTCGACGACTTGTCCTTGTACTGCGTCTGCCGCTCAAGGTCGCCGATGGGCACGATGGTCGTGAAGATCCACGACAGCTCGGTATGCTCGGGCACGTCGCTCTGCATGAACAGCACCGCCTTGGCCGGGTCGATCCCCGACGCCAGCAGCGACTTGGCCATCCCCAGCCGTCGGGCTCGCAGGAGGTCGGGGTCGTAGGCCCCGGTGATCGCGTGGTAGTCCACCACGCAGTAGATCGCCCCCGGATGCTGCTCCTGGAGGGAGACCCAATTTTTGACCGCCCCGAGGTAATTCCCGATGTGCAGTTCGCCCGAAGGCTGGATGCCACTGAAGATGCGTGCCATCCTTCAAACGTAATCCGCCCGGTCTCTCCCCAGCAACGCACTCGACACGCCTCCGGATGTCCGCTCCCAGCTCCCAGCAGCGCCTCGCCTGGCGCACCGTCGCCGCCGACGCGGCCCGCGCCGCCTCGGCGTTCATCGCCGAAAAGGCGCACACCCGCCATGCGCTGGTGTGGGAGGAAAAGAGCGCCACCGACTTCGTGAGCGAAGTGGACCTCGGTGCCGAAGCGATGATCCGCCGGCACTTCGAGCAGGCCGCCCCCGAGATCCGCGTCGTCGGTGAAGAACTCGGCGGCGGTGGCACCGAAGAGGGGCTGGTCGCGATCGTGGACCCCCTCGATGGCACGACGAACTTCCTGCACGGCTTCCCGAACTACTGCGTCTCCATCTGCGTGGCGCTCGACGGCGCGCCGCAGGCTGCGGTCATCTGCGACACCGCCCGCGGCGGCCTGTATCACGCCACCGCCGGCGGTGGCGCGTTCCGCGACGACACGCCGCTGCACGTCTCCACGCTGACCACGCCGCCGCGGGCGCTCATCGGGACCGGCTTCCCCTTCAAGGACGTCACCAGCGCCGATCGCTATGTCCGCCAACTGCGCACCCTGATGCCCCTCGTGGCCGGCATGCGTCGCGCCGGCTCAGCCGCCCTCGATCTCACCGATGTGGCACAGGGCCGCTTCGACGCCTTCTGGGAGCTGTTCCTCAACCCATGGGACATGGCGGCCGCTACACTGCTGGTCCGCGAAGCGGGCGGTCGTGTTACCGATCTCGACGGCAACGACGCGCGCCTCATCGGCGGTCCGGTCGTGGCATCCAACGGCCATCTTCATGACTGGCTGCTGGAGATTCTGCAGCACGCGTAGCGACGGAGAGGGCTCTCCCCCCTCGATCCTCCCCCCTGGCTCCTTGATTTACCCACCTGCCGCCCGCTCTCCCTATGAGTCTCGTTGAGTGCGTCCCGAACTTCTCCAACGGCCGCGACCCGGAAGTGATCGGCGCGATCCGTGATGCCATTGCCAACACCCCGGGCGCCACGGTGCTCGACGTGTCCAGCGATGCGTCGCACAACCGCACCGTGATCACGTTCGTCGCCAAGCTCGACGCGGCCGTCCCCGCCGCGTTGGCGGCCATGCAGGTCGCGCGCGATCGCATCGACCTCACCCAGCATCAGGGCGAGCATCCGCGCATCGGGGCCACCGACGTCGTGCCGTTCATTCCGCTCGAGGGCGCCACGATGGACGACTGTGTGGCGCTCGCCCGCGAACTGGGCGCGCGGGCCTTCAGCGAGCTGGGCATCCCGGTCTATCTCTACGAACGCGCGGCCACCACACCGGCGCGCGAAAACCTCGCCGATGTACGCCGCGGCGAGTTCGAAGGGCTGCGCGACGAGGTGAAGACGAACGCCGCGCGGAAGCCCGATTTCGGCAACGCCGAGCTGCACCCCACGGCCGGCGCCACCGCGGTGGGCGCGCGCCCGTTCCTCGTGGCCTACAACGTCTACCTCGGCGACAAGAGCAACCTTCCCGTGGCCAAGGAAGTCGCGAAGGCCATTCGTGGCTCCAGTGGCGGTCTGCGCTATGTGAAGGGGCTGGGCATGGAGGTCGATGGCCAGGCGCAGGTGTCCATGAACCTCGTCGATACCGAGAAGACGCCGCTGCATCGGGTCTTCGAGTACGTGAAGACCGAGGCAGCGGCGTATGGCGTCGTGCCCACGTGGAGCGAGATCGTGGGGCTGGTGCCCGAGCGCGTGCTGCTGGAAGCGGGCGCGCGGCATGTGCAGCTGCGCGGCTTCTCCAAAGCGATGCTGCTCGAGACCAAGGTGCGCGATGCGGTGTCCGGCGGTGAATCGGTCGACGGCTTCATGTCGCGGGTGGCGAGCTCCGATCCGACCCCCGGTGGGGGCAGTGTGGCCGCGCACGTCGGCGCGCTCTCGGCCGCGGTGGCGCAGATGGTCAGCGCTCTCACGGTGGGGCGCAAGAAGTACGCGGCCGTGGAAGAGGAGATGAAGGCCATCGCGCTCGAGGCGAGCGCGCTGCGGCGCGAACTCGCCGGCCTCGTGGCGCGCGACGCCGCGAGCTACGACACGGTGAGTGCCGCCTACAAGCTCCCCAAGGACACCGAGGCCGAGCAGGCCGCGCGCGCCACGGCGGTGCGCGAGGCGCTCCTGTTCGCCGCCGAGGTGCCGCTCGAGACGGCGCGCGCCGCCGTACGTGTCACCGCACTCGCGGCCTCGCTCGCCGAACGTGGCAACACGAACGCCGTGACCGATTCGTGCGTCGCCGCGCTGATGGCCGAAGCCGCCTGCAAGGGCGCCGCCCTCAACGTCCGCATCAACGTCGTTGCGCTCGATGCCGAGGGGGCCGCCCGCGGCGCCGAGCTTGCCGCCGCGGCGCGCGAGGCCATTGCGCAGGCGAGTGCACACGCGCGCCGCGCCGAGGCGGCCGCCGAGAAGGCCATGACCGCGTAACCGGAGCCGACCATGCGTGGCGTCGCGATGTTTCTGCTGTGCGGCAGTGCCCTGGTGGCGCCACGCGTGTCGGCGCAATCCGCTCCCGAACGCGTCGGTACCGTCGCCGGCGTGGTGGTGGTCGATTCACTCAATACGCCCATCGCCAATGCGATGGTGCGCATCGGCACCACCGACAGTGTCCGCACCGATAGCAGCGGCCGCTTCGAACTGCCGCGCGTTCCAGCCGGCGTGAAGCAGATCATGGTGCGGGCGGTGGGCTTCGAGCCGTACAGCCAGACGATCTCCGTCAACGCCAACGGCCGCGCCGAGCTGGAGCTGCCGCTGCGCCGCGATGTGCAGCAACTGCGTACCGTGGCGGTCACCGCCGCGGCCGCACGGTCGTCGGATCCGCGACGCGCGCTCTGGATGGATGGCTTTGACGAGCGCCGGAAGGTCGGCAACGGGCACTTCATCAGCGCCGACGAATTGAAGTCCACCGATGGCCGCGCGTGGGCCACCGAGGTCGTGGCGCGAGTCCCGTCTCTGCGGCTGGCGCGGTTCAATTCGCGCACGGTCTTCATGACGTCGCGGGGCGTGATCAGCGTGCTCAATCAGCCACGCGGCGACGAGGTCGACGTCAAAATGGGCGCCCCGAAGGCCTGCTATCCCATCGTGATCGTCGACGATCTGGTGCGCTACGCGGGTCGCATGGGCGAGCCCCTGCTCGACCTCGGCAGCATCGATGGGACGCAGATCGCCGCGATCGAGTACTACACCGTGGCCAACCTCCCCGTCCGCTTCAACAAGGGCGGAAATGCCGCGTGTGGCGCCGTCGTGATTTGGCTCAAGAGCTGACGCGCGGCGGTCGTTGATCCACCACGGCACGCCCGCGCCTACACCTCCGGCGCGAAGGGCGTGGCATCGGGCTGCATCGCCCCCGCCACATTCCCCTCCGGGTCGCGGAACCACAGCAGGTGCCCGACCGTCGGAATCGTCGCAATGGGCATGAGGATCTCCCCGCCGGCCTCGCGGATCGCCCGTTCGGCGGCATGGATATCCGGCACGGCAATCGTGCACTCGAAGCCCGTCATGCGCTCGCCCGCCACCAGGGTGCGCCGTTGCTGCAGCGACCCCAGGATCGCTGGGGTCTCCGGCGTGGAGCCGGTCTCGATCATGAAGAACCCCGGCGGTCCCCAGGCCTCGAAGCGCCAGCCGAACACGGCGCCGTAGAAGGCCTGCGCACGCGCACAGTCATCGGCATTGATCGCAAAGTGGCGGACGGGGGACACGGGGGGCTGGGACATGCGGGCCTCGAAAGAAGAGTCGCCGTGAAGGTCGCCCCCCAGCGGCTGGCGGTCTTGCGCTATATCGTCATGGGATGTCGATATCACGCCAGCCCTCCGGTCGGTCGGCCCCAGAACGGATCGCCGTGCGCACCGCCGCCGTGGGCTTCTCCAGCGGCTACCGCTGGGCCGGCCGGCACGTGGACTGGGGGCAGCTCCTTTGGGCGTCGCAGGGCGCCATCACCGCCACGATCGAGGGCGCCCTCTGGATCGTCCCCACCGGCCGCGCGCTCTGGCTCCCGCCGGGCACCCCCAACGACGTCACGCTCATTGGCCGCGGCGTCCTGCGCACCGTCTACCTCACGCGCACACGCAGTCGCGCGATTGCGAAAACGCCGCGCCTCGTCGCCTTCCCGCCACTGCTGCGCGAGCTCCTGCGCCGGGCGATCGAACGGGATACGCTCACCAGCGCCATCGCGAGCGACACGCATGTGATCGCCCTGCTCGTGGATGAACTGGCCGCAGCCTGCGCCGCCCCAAGCCTTCCGGTGGATCTACCACTCCCGCGCGACCCGCGCGCCGAACGCGCCGCGTCGCGCATCCTGATGGCCCCCGGCACGCCCCTCGCCGCGCTCCACCTCGAACGCCACAGCGGCGCCGCCCGTCGCACCCTCGAACGCCTCTTTCACGCGGACACCGGTCTCTCCCTGGGCGCCTGGCACCAGCGCGCCAACATCATTCACAGCATCTCTCGCCTCGCCCAAGGCGACAACGTCGCCCAAGCCGGCATCGCCGCCGGCTACAGCAGCACGAGCGCGTTCATTCACGCCTTCAAGTCCGTGACCGGCACCACGCCCGGCAAGCCAACCTCAGGCGCCTTCAGAACAGATCACGCAGAGAATAGGGGAAAAGGAGAAATCGAACCACGCCGGGTTTGATTTCTCCTTTTCCCCTTTTCTCTGCGTAATCAGTTCCTGCGATGTCAAAAGAAAAAGGACACGAGAGCGATGCCCTGTGTCCTCTGTGCCCCTGTGTCCTCTGTGCGATCAGTTCAACGATCTCAACTCAGCGTCAAGATCCGCGGACCGGCCTCAGTGATGGCCACGGTATGCTCAAAGTGCGCCGAGCGCTTCCCGTCCGCCGTCACGACCGTCCACTTGTCCGACAGGGTACGCGTCTTGGCCGTCCCCACATTCACCATCGGTTCGATGGCGATCGTGAGCCCCACGCTCAGCTTCTTGCCGCGCTTCGGCTTGCCGTAGTTCGGGATCTGCAGCTCCTCGTGCGGCGAGAAGCCCACGCCGTGCCCGACGAGCTCCCGCACCACCGAAAAGCCTTCCGCTTCCACGACCGCCTGCACCGCTGCCCCGATATCGCCGACATGATTGTCGGCCACCGCCGCCGCGATGCCGGCATCGAGCGAACGGCGCGTCACATCGAGCAGCTTTTCGGTGTCGGCGTCGATCGTCCCGACCGGTACGGTGATCGCCGAGTCGGTGAACATCCCTTCCAGCTTCACGCCCACATCGAGCGTCACGATGTCGCCATCGTGCAGCACGCGCTTCCGCGACGGAATGCCGTGCACGATCTCCTCGTTGATCGAGATGCAGGCGCTGCCGGGAAAGCCGTAGAGCCCCTTGAACGCCGGTTCCGCGCCGGCGTGCGAGCGAATGAACGACTCGCAGAGCTGGTCGAGTTCACCGGTCGTGATGCCCGGACGCACATGCGCCTTGAGGTGCATGAGCGTCTGGTGCAGCAGCGCGCCACCGCGCGCCATGATCTCGATTTCGCGCGGGGACTTGAGCAACGACGAGGGGGCGGTGTTGCTACCGAAAGCCATGGGGGTTCCTCGGCCTCAGTTGAGGCCGAGGCCCGTGTAGACGCGCGCTTCGACGTCCTCGAGGGAGCCGAGCGCGTCGATGCGCACCAGGTTCGCGCCATGCGCGTCGTACCACGCGATCACCGGCGCCGTCTGGTCGCGATAGACCTGCATGCGCTTGCGGATGGCTTCCGGCTCGTCGTCCTTGCGGCGCACGAGCGTGCCTTCCGGCTGGTGCCCGTCCACGCCGCACTTCTCGCCCGGCTCGCGGCCGAAGAACGGCCGCTGACAGACATCGCAGGTGGTCCGGCCGCTGAGGCGGCGCACCAGTTCGTCCTCGTCGATATCGAAGAGCAGGACGGCGTCGAGCGTCCGACCGAGCGCCGAGAGCGTATCGGTCAGCCCTTCCGCCTGCGGCGTCGTCCGCACGACACCATCGAGGATCGCGCCATTGGCCGACGTGGGGGCGGCCAGCGCTTCCTTCATGATTCCCATGATGACGCTGTCGGGAACCAGATCGCCGCGATCCATGGCGGCTTTGGCCTCGAGACCCAGAGGCGTGCCGTCGCGTACCGCGGCGCGGAGTACATCACCCGTCGCGATCTTGGGAACACCAAGGCGAGCGGCAAGCCGCTCGCCCTGGGTACCCTTGCCCGCGCCCGGGGGACCGAGCAGGACGATGATCAACGCAATGTCCTCAGAAACCCTGCGTAGCCTGGCGGCCACGGAAGCGGACGCGGCCCTTCTTCATGAAGCCGTCGTACTTCCGGAGCAGCAGGTGCTGCTGCATCTGCGCCATCGTATCGAGTGCCACGCCCACGACGATCAGCAGCGACGTGCCGCCGAACGCGAAGGGCACGTTCACCAGCCGCGCGATGACGATCGGCATCAGCGCAATGAACGTCAGGAAGATGGCGCCGGGCAGCGTGATGCGCTCCACGACTTCTTCGATGTACTCCGCCGTCTTCGCACCCGGCTTGATGCCCGGCACGAACCCGCCCTGCTTCTTCAGGTTCTCGGCCAGGTCGACCGGATTGAAGATGATGGACGTGTAGAAGTACGTGAACAGGAGCGTGAGGATCGAGAACAGGATGAAGTAGAGCCACGGGTTCGGGCCCTGCGGATTGAAGTACTCCGCAATCTCCTGCATCTTCGCGTTGCCGCTGAACTGCGCGAGCGCGCCCGGAATCACGATCACCGAGTTGGCGAAGATGATCGGCATCACGCCCGCCGTGTTGATGCGCAGCGGGATGAAGTTGCGCGCCGCTTCACGCTGACGGCCACGGGCCATCGTGCGCTGCGGGATCTGAATGAGCACGCGACGCGCGGCCACCGTGATGGCCACGACGCCGGCCACCACCGCCACCATCACCAGCGCCAGCACCACGATCGCCAGCGGCGCGATCGCGCCCGTCGTCATGAAGCCGAAGGTCTGGAAGATGGCCGGCCACATGCGCTCGACGATCGAGAAGAAGATGATCAGCGAGGCGCCGTTGCCCAGGCCGCGTTCGGTGATCTGCTCGCCCAGCCACATCACGAACACCGCGCCCGTGGTGAGGAAGAGCATCATCTGGACCGTGAACCACGCGCCCGGACGCGAGACCGCGGCCGGCAACGACGTGGTGAAGAGCGCAAAGCCGTAGGCCTGGATCATCGCCAGGACGACGGTGAGGTAGCGCGTCCACTGCGTCAGCTTTTTCCGCCCTTCCTCGTCCTTCTGCATCTTGTCGACCGTCGGCAGCACTGCACCGGCGATCTGGACGAAAATGCTCGAGGAGATGTAGGGCATGATGCCGAGCGCGAACACCGTCGCCCGCGAGAGACCACCACCCACGAACATGTCGTAGAGGCCGAGAAGGCCACCGCCCTGCTGGCGGGTGAAGTAGTCGGACAGCGCCTGGACGTCGATGCCCGGGGCCGTGATGTGCGCTCCGACCCGATAGATCACCATGCACAGGAACGTGAAGGTGATCTTCTGCCAGAGCTCCGGCGTCCGGTAGATGTTGGCGACGGCCTGGGCCGCCGCGTTGTTTTGCTCAGCCATGCGCTGCGTTCTCGGTTTATTCGACGCGGCCGCCGGCCGCCTCGATCTTGGCCTTGGCTGCCGCGCTCATCTTCACGCCCTTGACCGTGAAGGCCCGCGGCACATCGCCGTTCGCCAGCAGCTTCGCCGGACCCTGACCCGCGCGGATCAGCCCCGCGGCGGTCAGCGTCTCCACCGTGACTTCATCACCCGCCACCTTGGCGAGCATGTCGAGGCGCACGACCTGCGCCTCTTCACGGAACGGATTGGTGAAACCACGCTTCGGGATACGACGCGTGATGGGCATCTGGCCGCCTTCGAAGTGCGGCTTGCCACCACCAGGACCGCCATGGCCGGACCGCGCCATCGAGCCCTTGTGACCCTTACCGGAGGTCTTGCCGAGGCCGGAGCCCGGGCCGCGACCCAGCCGGCGGCGCGCGCGATGCGAGCCGGGCGCCGGCGACAGGTTGTGCAGACCGATCTTCTCGGTGCCGTCAGTCTTGTTCGCCACGGGTTACTCCTCCACCGGCGTCACCTGAATCAGGTGACGCACCTTCTTGATCTGCCCGCGCAGCGAGGCGGAATCCTGCTGCACCACACTCGCCTGATGATTGCGCAGGCCGAGCGCCGCAAGCGTCTGGCGCATCCGCCACGAATGGCCGATGGCGCTCCGCACCTGCGTGATCTTCACCTTGCCCGACGTCGGCGCCTCAAGCTTGGGCGTCTTGGCCGGACCCTTCGACGGGTGCCACACGAATGTCCGCGGCATTATGCGACCTCCGCGGCCACCACGGCCGCCTTGCTCGGATTGACCGCTTCCATCTTCGACTTCGCGCGGCTCTTGTACCCGATCTGCGACACCTCGATCCCACGCTCCTTGGCCGCCTGCTCGACGGTGATCAGGTGCGTCAGGCCGTCGATCGCCGCCCGCACCATGTTGTGCGGGTTCGTCGAGCCGAGGCTCTTGGTGAGGATGTCATGAATGCCGGCGCACTCGAGCACCGCACGCACCGCACCACCGGCGATCACACCGGCACCGGGCGCCGCGGGCTTCATGAGGACCTTGCCGGCGCCATGCTTGCCGACGACTTCGTGCGGGATCGTCGAGCCGGTCAGCGGGATGTTCACCATGCGGCGACGGGCGGCGTCCACGGCCTTGCGGACCGCTTCCGACACTTCGTTCGCCTTGCCGGTGGCAAAGCCGACCTTGCCCTGCCCATCGCCCACCGCGACGAGCGCGTTGAACGAGAAGCGACGACCACCCTTCACGACCTTCGCGACGCGATTGATCGCGATCACGTTCTCGACCAGATCGCTCTGCTCGCGCTCCTGCTGCGGGCCGCCACGATCCGGGCCACGGCCGCGACCGTCGCGACCGCCCTGTCCGCCTTCACCGCCGCCGGGACCACGGCCACGACCGGCGCCCGGGCCACCCGGACCACGACCGCGACCGCCACCGGGGCCGCCACGTCCACGACCGCCGCCCGGGCCACCACGGCCGGGGCCACCACCGGTGCGCGGGGCGCTGCTTCCTGAATTCGTTGCGTCAGCCATGATTAAAACTCCAGGCCGCCCTCTCGGGCGCCATCGGCCACAGCCTTGACCCGGCCATGGTACTGGTAACCGGCGCGGTCGAACACGACCTTCGAGATGCCAGCCGCCTTCGCCTTTTCCGCCGCGGCCTTGCCGACGGCGAGCGCGCGCTCCGACTTCGTGCCGTTCATCCCTTCGTCGCCAACGGTCAGCAGCGTGCGCTGCGCGACGTCGTCCACGATCTGGGCGTAGATGTGCTTCAACGAACGGAACACCACGAGACGCGGACGCTCCGCCGTCCCGGACACCGCCTTGCGCACGCGCAGATGCCGACGCTTGCGCTTCTCCGCGTTCGTCCGCGGAATCGCGATCTTGGCCATTACTTGCCTCCCGCCTTACCGGCCTTGCGCCGGATGACTTCGCCCTGGTACTTGACGCCCTTGCCCTTGTACGGCTCAGGCTTGCGGAAGCTCCGGATCTCGGCGGCGACCTGACCGACGTGCTCCTTGCTCGCGCCCTCGATCACGACCGTGGTCGGATTCGGCGCGCTGATCTTCACGCCTTCCGGCGCCTTGTATTCGATCTGGTGCGAGAAGCCGAGCGACAGCAGCGCGCCGTACGGCTTGATCTCGGCCTTGTAGCCGACACCCGTGATCTCCAGCGTCTTCTTGAAGCCGGTCGTCACGCCTTCCACCATGTTCGCCACCAGGGTACGCGTCAGGCCGTGCAGCGCCTTGTGGCGCTCCTCGTCGCTCGGACGCTTCACCAGCAGCTCGTTGCCTTCCTGCACCACGGCGATGTCGGCCGCGAGGGTGCGCGCGAGCTCACCCTTCGGGCCCTTCACCTTCACCGTGCTGCCATCGATCGCCACGGTCACGCCGGCCGGAACCGGAATCGGGCGCTTACCAATACGGGACATGTGTGGGCGTCTCCTTACCAGACCAGGGCGAGCAACTCGCCGCCGGTGTTTGCAGAGCGCGCATCACGGTCCGACATGATGCCCTTCGACGTGCTCAGGATCGCCATGCCCAGCCCGTTGCGGACGCGCGGAATTTCCGTCACGCCGACGTACTTCCGGAGGCCCGGCGTCGAGACGCGCTTCGCTTCACGGATGACCGACTGGCCCCCGTGCGCGTACTTCAGGATCACGCGGAGCACGCTCTTGCCATCCTCGAGTTCCACCGTGCGGTAGTCCTGGATGAACGCGTTCTCCTTCAGAATGCGCGCGATCTCGATCTTGATCTTTGACAACGGCATGTCGACGCGGCGGTGCTTCGAAGCACACGCGTTGCGAATGCGCGTCAGCATGTCGGCAATGGGGTCGTTGAGGCTCATGCTCTCTGGGTTCTCCTAGGGTATCCGGCCAACGCCGGACCGTTAGGAAGTGAATGGATATCCAGCCGGGAATCGCTTACCAGCTGGCCTTGCGCACGCCCGGGATCAGGCCCATGAGGGCCATGTCGCGGAGGGCGATACGCGAAAGCCCGAAGTGGCGGAGGAAGCCACGCGGACGGCCGCTCATGTTGCAGCGGTTGCGCACGCGCGTCGCGGACGAATTGCGCGGCATCTTGTGCAGCGCATTCACCGCCTGGAGCTTCTCCTCCGGCGTGCTCTTCGGGTTGTTGATCGTCGCCTTGAACGCGGCGCGCTTGGCCGCATGCCGCTGCACCAGCTCGGCGCGCTTCGCGTTCTGGACCAGCTTGCTCGTCTTTGCCATAAGTCTCTAGTCCTGGATCAGGCCGCGGTCGGCTGCGCCACCTTGGGCGTCACCGGCTTGTCGTCGCCACGGAACGGCATGCCCAGCTGATGCAGCAGGGCGAACGCATGCGCGTCCTTCGACGCCGTCGTCACGAACGTGATGTCCATGCCGTGGATCTGCTCGACCATGTCGTAGTTGATCTCGGGGAAGATCATCTGCTCCTTGATGCCGAGCGTGTAGTTGCCGCGGCCGTCGAACGACTTCGTGCCGAGGCCGCGGAAGTCGCGGATACGCGGGCACGCCACCGTCACGAAACGATCGAGGAACTCCCACATCCGGGCGCCGCGCATCGTCACCGACGCGCCGATCTCCTGCCCCTCGCGGAGGCCGAAGTTGGCGACCGACTTCTTCGCCTTGCGACGGACCGGCTTCTGGCCCGTGATCAGCGCCAACTCCTCGACCACCACGTCGAGCAGCTTCGGCTGCTTCACGGCCTCACCCACGCCGCAGTTGATCACGATCTTCTCGAGCGTCGGAATCTCCATCGGGTTGGTGAAGCCGAACTGCTTCGCCAGCGCCGCGCGGACCGTCTGCTCGTAGTGCGTCTTGAGGCGCGGGGCGGCCGCCGGCAAGCCGGCCCCCGCATGATCCCGCTTCGTGAAGTCGACGGCCTGACGCGGCTGGCCCGCCTGCTTGCCACCCTTGCCACCGCCCTTCGCGCCCGCGCCGCCCTTGGCAGCACCGGCCTTCGCCCCACCCTTCGCGCCGCCCTTGGCGGCGCCCTTTTCCTTGGTCGCCATCTCTAGTTACTCCGGTCAGCGCGCACGGGGAATCACTTCACCGCTCTTCACGCCGACGCGCTCCTTCGTGCCGTCCTTGTCGATGCGCGTCTTCACGCGCGTCGGCTTGCCGGTCTTCGAATCGAGCAGCATCACGTTCGACGCGTGGAAGGGTGCGGCCATCTCGATGATGCCGCTGGTCTCTTCCGCCGTGCGCGCCTTGCGGTGCTTCTTCACGATGTTGACGCCTTCCACCTTGATGCGGCCCGTCTTGGGGTACACCTGGAGGACCTTGCCCTCCTTCCCCTTGTCGTCGCCCCGCATCACGCGGACGGTATCACCCTTCGTCACGTGGATCACTTCGCGCGAGGCCTTCAGCGCGTGCCGGGACGCGCCGAGGCGCTGCCCGCGATCCGTCTTGTAGTACACGTTCTTGCGCATCTCAGAGCACCTCGGGGGCCAGCGACACGATCTTCATGTAGCGCTTCTCGCGAAGCTCGCGCGCCACCGGGCCGAAGATACGGGTCGCCTTCGGCTCGCCGTTGTCGTTGATGATCACGACCGCGTTTTCGTCGAAGCGGATGTACGAGCCGTCCTTCCGGCGCGTCTCCTTCACCGTGCGGACCACCACGGCCTTCGCCACGTCCGACTTCTTCACCGTGCCGTTCGGGAGCGCGTCCTTCACCGCCACGATGACCCGGTCACCCAGGCCCGCATAGCGACGGCGCGTGCCGCCGAGCACGCGGATCACCAGGGCGCGCTTGGCACCACTGTTGTCCGCCACCTTCACCACCGATTCCTGCTGGATCATGGGTCAGGTCCTCAGCGTGCGCGTTCGACGATCTCGACCACGCGCCACCGCTTGTCCTTCGACAAGGGCCGGGTCTCCATGATACGCACGGTGTCTCCCACCTTCGCCGAGTTCTCCTCGTCGTGCGCCTTCAGCTTGGCCGTCCGCGTTACCATCTTGCCGTACTGCGGATGCGGCATGCGACGGTCGATGCTCACCACGACCGTCTTGTCCATCTTGTCGCTCACGACCAGCCCGACACGCACCTTGCGTGCAGTCCGTTCGGAGGCGCCGTTCTGCGCGGCGCTCGCGTTGTTCGTCTCAGCCATCTGTCGGGTTCCGGTTAGCGGCCAGCGGCGGCGAGCTGACGCTCGCGCTGCACCGTCTTCAGGCGGGCGATGTCGCGGCGGATGCTGCGCAGGCGCAGCGGCTCCTCCAGCGCTTCACTCGCGCTGCGGAACTTGAGGCGGAAACGCTCCTCCTCCAGTTCCGCGATGCGGGCCGTCAGCTCGTTGTCAGCCAGTCCGCGGATCTCTTCAGCCTTCATTGGTCACCGCCTCCTCGCGTGCAACGAACTTGGTCTTCACACCCAGCTTGGCGGCGGCGAGGGCCATGGCCGTCTCGGCCAGCTCGCGCGTCACGCCTTCGATTTCGAACATCACGCGGCCCGGCTTCACGACCGCCACCCACAGTTCCGGCGAACCCTTACCCTTACCCATGCGGGTTTCGGCGGGCTTCTTCGTGATCGGCTTGTCCGGGAAGATCCGGATCCACACCTTGCCGCCACGCTTGATGTGACGCGTCATCGCGACACGGCACGCTTCGATCTGCCGGCTCGTCACCCACCCCGGCTCGAGCGCCTGCAGGCCGAAATGGCCAAACGACAGCTCGGAGCCACGGTGCGCCAGACCCGTGGTCCGGCCCTTGAACATCTTGCGGAACTTGACCCGCTTCGGACTCAGCATCGACTAGTTCCTCAGTTGCCGGTCGAGTAGGTCTTGCCGCGACGATCTTCCACGATTTCGCCCTTGAAGATCCACACCTTCACACCAATGGTGCCGTAGGTGGTCTTCGCCGTGCTGATCGCGTAGTCGATGTCGGCGCGCAGCGTATGAAGGGGCACCCGGCCTTCCATGTACCCTTCCACGCGCGCGATCTCGGCGCCGCCGAGGCGGCCGCCAGCCTTCACCTTGATGCCCATCGCGCCCATCCGCATCGCGCTCTGCACCGCGCGCTTCATCGCGCGGCGGAACGAGATACGCTGCGAGAGCTGCGCCGCGATGTTGTCGGCCACCAGCTGGGCCTCGAGCTCGGGACGCTTGATCTCTTCGACGTTGATGCCGACTTCCTTGCCGGTGAGCTGCGCGAGCTCATCCCGGAGCTTGTCGACTTCCGCGCCCTTCTTGCCGATCACCACACCCGGACGACCCGTGTGGATGGTGACCACCACCTTGCCCGGCTTGCGCTCGATCGTGACATCCGAGATCGCCGCATTGTCCAGGCGCGCCTTCAGGTACTTCCGGAGCAGCGCGTCTTCCTTCAGCAGCGCCGGCATCTCCTTCTTCGCGTACCAGGTCGACCGCCAGTTCTTCGTGACGCCGAGGCGGAACCCGATCGGATTCGTCTTCTGTCCCATTACTTCACCGCCTCCGTCACCACGATCTCCACGTGGCTGGTCCGCTTGAGCATCGGAGTCGCACGGCCCATCGCGGCCGGCGTCCAACGCTTCAGCTTGGGTCCCTCGTTCACGATGGCCTTCGTGATCACCAGCGCGTCGACATCGAGCGACGTGTTGGCGGCACGGGCCGCCTGCTCCGCGTTCGCCACGGCACTGTTGAGCGTCTTCTCGATCTGCTCGGCCGCGTGCTTCTTGGAGAACTTCAGGAGAGCCAGCGCGTCATTCACGCGCTGCCCACGGATCTGGTCGATGACCAGCCGCATCTTGTAGGGCGACTGGCGCGTCGTGCGCTGAATCGCGCGCGCCTCGATGCCCGCCTTCATGGTCTTGGCCATGGCTTACTTGCCTCCCTTGCCGGCCGGCTTCTTCGCATCGGCCTTCTGGCCCGCGTGACCGCGGAACAGACGCGTCGGCGAGAACTCGCCCAGCTTGTGGCCCACCATGTTTTCCGTCACGTACACCGGGATGAACTTGTTCCCGTTGTGCACGGCGAAGGTGTGCCCGACGAACTCGGGGAGGATCGTGCTCGCCCGCGACCACGTCTTCACGACCTTCTTTTCGTTCTTGGCGTTCATCGCAACCACCTTCGCCTCGAGGCGTTCGGCGACGAACGGACCCTTCTTAATGCTTCTCGACATATCGGTTCTCGTTTCGCCTGGCGGTTACTGCGTGGCCCGGCCGCGCTTGCGGCCGCGCACGATGAGACGCTGCGACGCCTTCTTGCTGTTGCGCGTCTTGACGCCTTCCTTCTTGCCCCACGGGCTCACCACGTTCCGGCCGCCGCGCGTACGGCCACCATGCGGGTGATCCACCGGGTTCATGACTTCACCGCGCACCTTCGGGCGCTTGCCGAGCCAACGGCTCTTGCCGGCCTTGCCGTGCGACTGCAGCTCATGCTCCGAGTTGCCCACTTCGCCGATCGTCGCCATGCAGTTGCCGTGCACGAGGCGCATTTCGGTGGAGCCCATGCGCAGCGTCACGTACTCGCCTTCCTTCGCGACCACCTGGGCGAAGGCGCCGGCCGAACGGGCCATCTGGCCGCCCTTGCCGATCTTGAGCTCGATGTTGTGGACCGACGTGCCGAGCGGGACTTCCTTGAGCGGCATGGCGTTGCCGGTGCGCACGTCCGATCCCGGACCCGACACCACCGTATCGCCCTGCTTCAGTCCCTTCGGATGCAGGATGTAGCGCTTCTCGCCGTCCGCGTACTCGACCAGCGCGATGCGCGCCGAGCGGTTCGGATCGTACTCGATGTGCGCGACCGTCGCCGGCATGCCGTGCTTGTCACGCTTGAAATCGATGACGCGATACATGCGCTTGTGGCCGCCACCGATGCGACGCATCGAGATGTGGCCATGATTGTCGCGGCCGCCCGACTTCTTGAGCGGTTCCACGAGCGACTTCTCGGGCGTCGAGCGCGTGATCTCGGCGAAATCCGACACCGAGCGGAAGCGCGAGCCCTTCGAGACTGGCTTGAACTGACGGATACCCATGCGACTCAGCCCTCGAAGATCGCGATGGTGTCGCCGTCACGCAGCTTCACGATCGCCTTCTTGGTGTGGGGACGGCGACCGATCGACTGGCCAACGCGACGCGCCTTGCCGCGCGCGTTCGACGTCCAGACGCCGGTGACCTTCACGCCGAAGAGGCGCTCAATGGCCTCCTTGATGGCGTACTTGGTGGCGTCGGGCGCCACCTCGAACGTGTATTCGCCGCGATCCTGATAGGCCGCCGACGTGCGCTCCGTGATGATCGGGCGCATGATGGTGCGATGCAGCGTGGCCATGCTTAGCCCTCCGCCGTGGTGGAGGTGAGCGCGCTCGCCTCGATCACCACCACATCCGACCAGAGGATGTGATAGGTGCTGGCGTCGCTGAACGGCATGACGTGCGCGCGGCCAAGGTTGCGGGCGCTCAGGTACACGTTCGGCTTCACGCCGTCCGTGAGGAGCAGCACCTTCTTGTCGGCCACGCCGAGCTTCGCGAGCAGGTCGGTCATCGTCTTCGTCTTCGGCGCGCTGTAGTTGAGCGCATCGACGAGGATCACCGCCCCTTCACGGGCCCGGGCATTCATCGCGCTCTTGCGCGCGAGCGCCCGCACCTGCTTCGGCACGATCTGCGTGTAGGAACGCGGCTGCGGACCGAACACGGTACCACCGCCCGGCCAGTTCGGCGCGCGCGTCGAGCCCTGACGGGCGCGACCGGTGCCCTTCTGCTTCCACGGCTTCTGGTTACCGCCGGTGACTTCACCGCGCGTCTTGGTCTTGGCCGTGCCCTGGCGACGGTTGGCGAGGAACGCCTTCACCGCCTGGTGCATGACCGGCACGTTGACGATCCCGTCAAACGTGCCCTCGGGGAGCTGGCGCGTGCCGCCCTGCTTCCCCTGCGCCGAGTACACCGGCGCCTCGAAGGTCTTGGATTCCGCCATCATGATCAGCCCTGCTTCCGCACGAAGACGATGCCGTTGGTCGGCCCCGCCACGCTACCGCGCAGATAAATGAGGTTGCGCTCGGCATCCACCTTCTCGACGCGGATGCTGAGAGACGTGTGCTGCGCCGCGCCGTAGTGGCCGGGCATCTTCTTGCCCTTGATGACGCGCGACGGGTCCGTACCCGCGCCGATCGAGCCGGGCTTGCGGTGCTTGGTGTTACCGTGGGTGTTCGGGCCGCCGCCGAAGCCGTGGCGCTTCACGACACCCTGGAAGCCGCGGCCCTTGGACGTGCCCGTCACCTTCACGCGCTCACCGGGCGTGAAGATCTCGACGGTGATCGCGTCGCCCACGTTGTACGCGGGGATCGCGGCGTCCTTGCCCGGCGCGTCGTCGAGGCGGAAGCTCTTGAGCACGGCCGGCGGCGCCTGCAGCCCCGCCTTCGCCGCATGTCCGACTTCCGCCTTGGTCGCGCGACGGCCCTTCGGCGTGCGCTCCCCCTTCTTGTTGGGCCGCGCCACTCGCTGGGCCCCGTATCCGAGCTCCACCGAGGCAAAGCCCGCCTGATCCACCGTCATCACCTTGGTGACGGGGTTCGGCGTGGCCTCCACCACGGTGCAGGGCACTTGCTGCCCCTGCTCGTTGAACAGCTGGGTCATGCCCAGCTTCTTGCCGATGATGCCGATCATGAAATGACTCACTCCGTACGAGTCGCGGAAAGCCCGAATGGCTTTGCCGTTGGACTGTGGATGACACCGCCCTGTGCAGTGCCATCTGTACCGGCGCAGTCCTCAGCGCCGTCCTGCCCCGGGATCATCCCGCTCTGGGATGCCCCGGTCTGAACTATTCGACCTTGATCTCGACGTCCACGCCAGCGGGCAGATCGAGCTTCGTCAGCGCGTCCACCGTACCGGCACGCGAATCGAGGATATCGATCACGCGCTTGTGCGTCTTCAGTTCGAACTGCTCGCGGGACTTCTTGTCCACGTGCGGCGAGCGCAGGACCGTCCAGCGCTGCGTCTTCGTGGGCAGCGGGATCGGGCCCGACACCGACGCGCCGGTCTTCTCGGCGGTGCGGACAATGTCCGCCGACGCCTGGTCGATCACAGCGTGGTCGAAGGCCTTGAGGCGAATGCGAATGCGGCCAGCCATCTGGGTTCCGGAAAAGGAACTGATCAGTGTTGTGTTTCGGGTTTTTGGTGATGGGTGGTGGGTGACCCATCACCCATCACCAAAAACCCGCAACCCAATACCGATCGGTTCGCTGTTGTTAAGCGAGGATCTTGGTAACGACGCCCGCGCCCACCGTGCGCCCACCCTCACGGATGGCGAAGCGCAGCTGCTCTTCCATGGCGATCGGGATGATGAGGTCGATCGTCATCGTCACGTTGTCGCCCGGCATCACCATCTCCATCCCCTCGGGGAGCTCGATGTTGCCCGTCACGTCCGTCGTGCGGAAGTAGAACTGCGGGCGGTAGCCCTTGAAGAACGGCGTGTGGCGGCCACCCTCTTCCTTCGTGAGGACGTAGACCTCGGCCGTGAACTTCGTGTGCGGCTTGATCGAGTTCGGCTTGGCGAGCACCATGCCGCGCTCGATTTCCTTCTTGTCCACGCCGCGGAGGAGGAGACCGACGTTGTCACCGGCCTGGCCTTCGTCCAGCAGCTTGCGGAACATTTCGACGCCCGTCACGACCGACTTCTTCTCGGCGCCGTAGCCGACGAGCTGCACTTCCTCGCCGACCTTGATGATGCCGCGCTCGATACGGCCCGTCGCCACCGTGCCACGACCCGTGATCGAGAACACGTCTTCGACCGGGAGGAGGAACGGCTTGTCCGTCTCGCGGATCGGCTCGGGGATGTACGTGTCGAGGGCGTCGTACAGCTTCTGGAACTCGGCCACCCACTTCGGGTCGCCGTTGATCGCGTTGATGGCCGAGCCACGGATCACCGGGGCGTCGTCACCGTCGTAGTCGTACTTCGAGAGCAGCTCGCGGACTTCGAGCTCGACGAGGTCGAGGAGCTCTTCGTCTTCCACGAGGTCGCACTTGTTGAGGAACACGACGACCTTCGGCACGTTCACCTGGCGCGCCAGGAGGATGTGCTCGCGCGTCTGCGGCATCGGGCCGTCCACGGCCGACACCACGAGAATGGCGCCGTCCATCTGCGCCGCGCCGGTGATCATGTTCTTCACGTAGTCCGCGTGGCCCGGGCAGTCGACGTGCGCGTAGTGACGCGCTTCCGTCTCGTACTCAACGTGCGACGTGGCAATCGTGAGGATCTTCGTCGAGTCACGGCGACCCTGCGACTCCGACGCCTTCGCGACTTCGTCGTACGCGACGTACTTCGTGCCGTAGCCCTTGTCCGACGAGATCTTCGTCAGCGCCGCCGTCGTGGTCGTCTTGCCGTGGTCGACGTGGCCGATCGTCCCGACGTTCACGTGCGGCTTGTTCCGCTCGAACTTTGCCTTGCCCATGGTTCGTATCTGTGCTTGGGGGTGAATACCGGGAAGGCTTACGCCTTCACCTTGCTGATGATCTCTTCGGCCTTCGACTTCGGCACTTCCTCGTAGTGCGAAAACTCCATCGAGTAGACCGCACGCCCCTGCGACATGCTGCGCAGGCGCGTCGAGTAGCCGAACATCTCGGCCAGCGGCACCGTGGCCGAGATGACCTGCGCCTCGCCACGCTGCGTCATGCCGCCGATCTTGCCGCGACGCGAGGAGAGGTCGCCGAGGACGTCGCCCATGTACGCTTCCGGGCTCACGACCTCGACCTTCATGACCGGCTCCAGCAGGCAGGGGCTGGCCGCCTTGGCCGCCTCCTTGAATGCCATCGAGCCGGCGATCTTGAACGCCATTTCCGACGAGTCGACTTCGTGGTAGGACCCGAAGACGAGCTGCACCTTCACATCGACCACCGGGTAGCCGGCCAGGACGCCCGTCTCGAGCGCTTCCTTGATGCCCTGCTCCACCGGACCGATGTACTCACGCGGAATGACACCACCCACGATCTTGTCTTCGAACACGTAGCCCTGGCCCTGTTCGGACGGCTCCATGTTGATGACGACGTGGCCGAACTGACCCTTACCGCCCGACTGGCGGATGAACTTCCCTTCGACCTTCTCGACGCGCTTCTTGATCGTCTCGCGATAGGCCACCTGCGGGCGGCCCACGTTCGCATCGACCTTGAATTCGCGCATCATGCGGTCGACGATGATCTCGAGGTGCAGCTCGCCCATACCGGCGATGATCGTCTGCCCCGTCTCGGCGTCGGAACGCACGCGGAACGTCGGATCTTCTTCGGCGAGCTTCTGCAGCGCGATGGCGAGCTTGTCCTGGTCGGCCTTCGTCTTCGGCTCAATGGCGACGTCGATGACGGGCGCCGGGAACTTCATCGCCTCGAGGATGATCGGATTGTCTTCCGTGCAGAGCGTGTCGCCCGTGCGCGTGTCCTTGAGGCCGATGGCGGCGGCGATGTCGCCGGCGCGCACTTCCTCGATCTCCTCGCGCTTGTTGGCGTGCATCTGCAGCAGACGCCCCACGCGCTCACGCTTGTCCTTCGTGCTGTTGTACACGTAGCTGCCCGACTGCAGCACACCCGAGTACACGCGGAAGAAGGTCAGCTTTCCGACGAACGGGTCGGTCGCGATCTTGAACGCCAGCGCGGCAAACGGCGCTTCGTCCTTGATCGGCGCTTCGACGAACGTTTCGTCGTGATGCGGCAGGTGGCCCTGGATGGCGGGGACGTCGACCGGCGCCGGGAGGTAATCGATCACGGCGTCGAGCAGCGCCTGCACACCCTTGTTCTTGAACGACGCGCCGCAGAGCACCGGCACGAATTCCATCGCGATCGTCGCCTTGCGGATCGCCGAGCGGATTTCGTCCATCGAGAGCTCTTCGCCCGCCAGGTACTTCTCCATCAGCACTTCGTCGTGCTCCACCGCGGCCTCGATGGCCTCGTGGCGCGCGAGCTCGCAGGCGTCCTTGAACTCAGCCGGCACATCGACCACCGAGAACGTCTTGCCCATCGTCTCGTCGTGGAAGATGTACTGCTTGCGCTCGAGCACGTCGATGTGGCCGGTGAACGTCTCACCCGATCCCACAGGCAGCTGGAGCGCGAAGGCGCGCTTCGTCAGCCGGTCCTTGATCATGGCGAGGCAGCGCTCGAAGTTCGCGCCCACACGGTCCATCTTGTTCGAGAAGATCATGCGCGGCACGCGGTAGCGGTCGGCCTGACGCCACACCGTTTCCGTCTGCGGCTCCACACCGGCCACCGAGTCGAGCAGCGTCACTGCGCCGTCGAGCACGCGCAGCGAGCGTTCCACTTCGACCGTGAAGTCGACGTGGCCCGGGGTGTCGATGATGTTGATGCGGAATTCCGGCCCGCTGCCCTTCTCATGCGACTGACCGTGGCGCATCCAGAAGCACGTGGTCGCGGCCGACGTGATCGTGATGCCACGCTCCTGCTCCTGCTCCATCCAGTCCATCGTGGCGGCGCCATCGTGGACTTCACCAATCTTGTGCGACTTCCCCGTGTAATAGAGGATGCGCTCCGTGGTGGTCGTCTTGCCGGCATCGATGTGGGCCATGATGCCGATATTGCGATAGTGCTCGAGCGGGGTCGTACGCGGCATAGTTCCGATGCAGCGCCGCCGAAGCGGACGCAGGTAATGAACGAAAGTGAACCAGCAAAAAAACGGGTGGACCTGACCCCCCGCGGTGATGCGGGAGCGGTATCCATCCGCTGTCGCCGGGTACGCTCGCCGCTGCTGCACGAGTGGGGACCCTGGCGCGCCGTTTCCAGAGAACTGCGGACTCCAGACACGACGTCGAATTGGCTGCGTTGCTTGTCGGGAGCGACCCCTCATCGCGAGGCGTTGCCGGTACAGCGTGTTCCCTCCGGAGAGAGAACGCCCCACTGCCTGCGCAGTGGCCCATAGGAGTCGGCCGCAGCAGGCCGACGATGCACCGAATGAGCTGGCGCCCATTCGCCCGCATGCCCCTGAAGAACGTGGGCATTTTGCGGGAGACCCCTAACATCGCCGAGCCAGGCGGTGAAGTCAACCAGGCGTCGTATCGAGATTTAGACAATTGCGCCCAGGCCCCGACCGGATGGGACCGTGCCCCGGTTCACTCCACCCCCGTTGCATCACCGGCGCCACACCCTGTCTCGGCCGCGCGGCACCCCGCGTCAGGGCCAGAATCGTCACGAGCCGCCCCGTCCGTCGGGATCTGTGCCAACGAGCTCATCCGTGGAATTCTATCAAGTTATTGTTTTGCTTGGACTTGCCGATATTCAGCAAGGCCGGACTCGTCCGTAACCTGTGACGCGTCGTCACAGTCGAGCTCGGCATTGGTACAACTGATGCGGAATGGGGGTAGCAACAGCCGGGTCCGTTTTCCCCGGGCCCCCGCTACCTTGCGTGTCCCATGAGGTTCGTATGAAGTACACCACCGCGCTCGCCATCGTCGCCCTCCTGCCGTCCGCCCTCCTCGCCCAGGCCGGGCAGGTCGTCGGAACGAGCGGCGTCGCATCCGTCGGCAATACCACCAACTGGCAGCCCGACCAGCAGTTCGGTGGCTTCGCGCAGGTCACGACCGACAAGCCCTGCGGCCTCGCCGCATCGGGCGCCTGCTCGGGCGGCTATGGGAGCGTGGGAAGCGCCTCCCTCAAGCTGTCGTTGCAGGGCAATAACGCGGTCGGTGGCACGCCGGAATGGGCCTTCTATTATCGATGGGCCGGCGGTGACAACAGCGCGATGCGCTACGCGGCCTCGTTCGGCTCGATCAGCCAGATGAGCGAGCTCTCGTTTGACTGGTTCCGCCAGGACATGGGCAACTCGCTGTACACCGGCCTGACCGCCGACTGGGCGGACAAGACGCCCGTGCTGCGACTCCGCCTCTGGGAAGGCACCGGCGCGATTGGCGATGTAAACACCGGCTTCGAGAGCGAACTCGTCTGGGAAGGCTGGTACAACCAGTGCTCGCTGGGCCCCATCCGGACCGGCGTGGATCCCACCTCCTCCGCCTACTGCGCCGACAACAATACCCCGCTCAATACCTGGGTGCGGCAGTCGAACATGCAGGCCGATCGGTTCTGGTATCTGCGACCGCCTGGCAGCGGCACCAACAACCAGACGTTCCTCAATCAGGGCGACTGCACGTTCAACTACGTCAACCAGTGGAACGCCGCAGCCACCGGCTCAACGCTCGCGGAACTGCTTGGCACGGGCGGGCGCACCCAGTGCCTCAACGCGAACGCCAAGGTGCTCGGGGTCGCCGTCGGCGTCGGCAACAATTGGCCGCACGCCTACACCGGCTACGTCGACAACATTCGCCTGGGCTTCAACAACCAGCGCGTTCTTGACGCCAACTTCGACTTCGTCCCCGGCACCACGGTCCCCGAGCCCTCCACCTGGGCCCTCATGGGCGCCGGTCTGGTCGCCCTCGGCGTCGCCGCCCGCCGCCGGAAGCCCAAGGCGTAACCCGCTACCCAGCGCCGGCGACTGCCGCCGGTTCTGCTCCGCGCGCCATATTCACCGGGCGGCCCGTTCTGAAACGGGCCGCCCGGTTGCGTTCTCGGGGTGGTGGGGTCGGAACACCATCGCCGTGCCGGCGCGGTAACGGATTCGGGCTCATCCGTGACCGCGCTTTTCAATCGGTCGTCGTTCTCCGTGAGCGTGGGAGCCGCCCGCATGACAGTGGCGACTCCTCGCACACCCTCCGGGGTCCCTCTCTGGGCCCCCACGGTCGCCGCTACCCCACGTCTCATGTCTGCCGACACCCACAAGGTCGCCCTCGTCATCGGTACGCGCCCGGAAGCCATCAAGATGGCGCCCGTGTACGCGGCCCTCCGCGACCATCCGCATCTCGAGCCGCTGGTCATCGCCACGACGCAGCACCGCGAGATGCTCAAGCAGGCGCTCGATGTCTTTGGCATCATTCCCGACGTGGATCTGGGCCTCATGCAGAACGGCCAGAACCTCGGCGTCTTCACCTCGCGCGCGATGGCCGCACTCACCGAGTGCTATCTCGAGCAGCGCCCCGACTTCGTCCTCGTGCAGGGTGATACGTCCACCGTCACCGCGGCCGCCCTCTCGGCGTTCTATCAGGGCATTGCGATCGGCCACGTTGAGGCCGGCCTCCGCTCCTTCGACCTGTCGAGCCCGTTCCCGGAAGAAGTGAATCGCCGCATCGCCACCTGCGCGGCCAATCTGCACTTCGCGCCCACCAACGAGGCGCGCCAGAATCTCGTCTCGGAAGGCATCCCCGAGGCCGACATCTTCGTCACCGGCAACACCGTCGTCGACGCCATTCACATGGTGCCGCCGCGCGAGCGCTTCGAGACGCCCGCGCTCAATGGCATCGACTGGAGTGAACGCCGCGTCCTGCTGACCACGGTGCATCGCCGCGAATCACTCGGTGAACATCTCGAGGCGATCTGCGATGCGCTCGAGTCGATCGTGCGCCTGCACTACGATGTCGAGATCGTCTTCCCGGTCCATCTCAATCCGCGCGTGCGCGAAGTGGTGTACCGCCGCCTCGGGCAGGCGCCCCGCATTCACCTGCTCGATCCGCTGCCGTACCCCGATCTCCTCGAGATCATGCGTCGCTGCTACCTCGTGCTCTCCGATTCGGGGGGCATTCAGGAAGAGTGTCCGTCGTTCCGCAAACCCATCCTCATTCTGCGCGACACGACCGAACGTCCCGAGGTGGTGCAGTCGGGCTTTGGCGAACTGGTGGGCACCGAAGCCACGCGCATCCTGTCGCGCACCTCGGCCCTGCTCGGCGATCGCCATCTCTATCTGCAGCGCGCGAGCGGCAAGAATCCGTTCGGCGACGGTCGCGCGTCGCAGCGTATCGCCGAGGTGATCGAAATGCACCTGCGGCATCCGACGGAACGCAAGCACCCGCGCCGTCTGGATCACGATCAGGTGGCGGCCGCGCTGGAGCGTCTGTCGCTTGCCAGCTGACCCGAGGCCTCCGATGCGGTTCCTGGCCGGTGTCGCTCCCCGGTACGTTCCCCGCGCCATCCTGGCGCTGTCGGTGTCGCTGTCGCTGTCGCTCGTGGCCGGACCGGCGCCTGCCTCAGCGCAGGCGCCACTGGCCGGCGGTCTGCCCGGCAGCTGGGTCGAAGCCAACGTCTTCTCGCAGGCCGTGTCCAATCGCTTCGGCGACTGGTCGGGGCTCTACGTGCGTGGCGTGCGCGCCGGCGCCACGCGTACGCTCTACGGCGAAGTGCTCGCGCTCGACGCCTTCAGCGATCGCGGCCTGCAGGTCGGCGCGACCGTCCGTCAGGACTGGAAGACGCGGGTCTTTGCCGTGCTGGGGGCCAACCTTGGCGATGGTGCCCCGATTCTGCCCAAGGGGCGCGTCGATGGCGTGCTCGGCGTGCGCTTTGGCGCGCGCCGCGAGTGGCAGGCCACGGCCGGCGGCTCGTATGTGAAGAGCACCACCGAACTGTTCGACCGGGCAGCCACGGCCTCGCTCGCGTGGTATGCGCCCAAGGCACTGCTGCTCGAAACGGGCGTACGGCTCAACTCCAGCAACCCCGGTGACATCCAGTCGCACCGCGTCTTCGGCGTGGCCGTGTTCACGCCGTCACCGCGCCGCAGTCTGTCCGCGCGCGCCATCGGTGGCACCGAAGGGTGGCAGATCGTGAGCGCGGCCACGACACTCCGCAAATTCAGCAGTGAAGAGTTCTCGCTCGCCTGGCGGGAGAAGCTCACGACGCACTGGGCACTCAGCCTACAGGGCGATGCGTATCGCAATCCGTTTTACACCCGCCGCGGAGTGACGCTCGGTGTCGCGCGTTACTGGTAAGCCCTCCCGGCGTATCGACGCCCTCCGCGACCGCGGCTTCCGCGGCGGCCGCATCGCGCCTCATCGCGCGATGATCGGCCTCGAAGTGTCGTGGACACTGGCCATCGATCTGCTCGTCCTGCCACTGATGTTCTCGGTGGCGATGTTCGCGCTGCTCGAGCCGCTGATGGCCGCCTGGCGCAGCTTCTTCGAACTCGTCGCCGGCCCGCTGGGGCTGCCGCACGCCATCGGAACGCGCGTCTTCGAGATCGGCCCGCTCGCGGTGCCGATCCCCTACTTCATGACGCCCGGCTTCTGGCCGGAGCCGCGCGATCTGCAGACGGGCTGGCTCTTCACCGGGGTACTCGCCGGCGTCGGCATGCTGCTGCGCGGGCGCATGCTGCCGGTGGGCTACTTCCTGCGCGCCGTCGCCGTGATTCAGGTCTCGGCGCAGCTCTGGTTCTGGCTTGCCCCGCCGCCGCTCATTTACACGCTCCCTGACTATGCATCGGGGCTGCTCGTCTGCGGCGTGATCATTCTGCTGTTGGCGCCGTTCCTCGTGGCCTTCACGTTCCACATCTTCGACTTCGTGCTTTGGCAGAAGTTGATGATGGCCACGTTGCTGCTCGCGCATCTGTCAGTGCTGCTGCCGCTCCAGACGGCCGTGCATGTGTGGATCATCCACCGCGGCTCGTTCCTCACGCTGCCGGTGCTGTTCTTCCTCTTTGGGCCGCTGCTCGACGTGTTCGTGTACGTCGCGCTCTACGGCTGGGGGATGAGCTGGCGCTCGGGTGGCGTGCTCGACGCCGTCGATCGCCGTCCGCCCACACCCGTACAGAAGTACCCGGCGGATCGTCCGCGCCCCACGCCCACGCCGCGGTCCACGGCCGCGGTGCCGGGCCCGCCAAGCTTCAGCGCGTTGCGCGCCTGGCCGCTGGGGCTCGTCTGGCGCCGGCTCTTCCCTGATCGCACGGGGGGCGGCTGATGTTCGCCTTCGCCGAGCCCACGACGCTGATCGTGCTGTGCAATATCGGGCTGTGGTTCTGCGTGGCCGTGCTCGCGGTGTACACCGCGCGTCACTACTTCTTCACGCTCAATCGCCTCTTCGGGCGGCATCGCCAGCCGTTCGTGGACGTGCTGCAGGCCGACTGGCCTACGCTCACGGTGTTCGTCCCGGCGCACAACGAGGAGCGCGTGATCCGCGACTCGCTCGACGCGCTGCTCACCTGCGATTATCCCGAAGACCGGCTCAAGATCGTGCCGGTGGACGATCGGTCGCAGGACGGCACGCGCGACATCCTGCGCGAGTACGCCGAGAACTATCCGGGGCGCGTCGTCCCGTTCCTGCGCGATGAGGGGATCCCCGGGAAAGCGGCGGCGCTGGCCGATGCGATGGCGCTGCACAACGAGGAGATCTTCCTCGTCTTTGACGCCGACTACATCCCCGGCCCGCGGCTCCTCAAGCAGCTCGTCTCGCCGTTCTTCGACCCGGAAGTCGGCGCCGTCATGGGGCGCGTGGTGCCACTCAACGTGGGCCACTCCCTGCTCACGCGCCTGCTCGATCTCGAGCGCGCGGGCGGCTATCAGGTAGACCAGCAGGCGCGCATGAACCTGCGGCTGGTGCCGCAGTATGGCGGCACCGTTGGTGGGGTGCGACGGACGGCGCTCGAGAATGTCGGCGGCTGGCGGGTGGACTCGCTGGCCGAAGACACCGACCTCACGGTGCGGCTGGTGATCAATGGCTGGGATGTGGTCTACCAGAACCGCTCCGAGTGCTACGAAGAGGTACCGGAATCGTGGGAATCGCGCATCCGGCAGATCAAGCGCTGGGCGAAGGGACACAATCAGGCGCTGCGTCGCTACTTCGCGGCGTTGCTGCGCAACAAGACGCGGCTCCCCTTCTGGCAGGTGCTCGACGGTGCCCTGCTGCTGGGCGTGTTCGTGGTGCCGCTCGTGCTGCTGCTCGGATGGATCTGCACCATCGTGCTCTTCTTCACGGGCTACCCGCCGCAGTGGGGGCGCGTCACGATCCTCATGATCTCCTCGTTCAATACCGTCGGCAATTTCGCCGCATTCTTCCAGGTGGCCGCGGCCAGCCGCCTCGACGGCTCACGCGAGCGCATCCGCATGCTCCCGTTCATGTTCCTCGGCTTCCTCGTCTCCACCTTCTCGGTGGCGCGCGCCTCGCTCTCGCGGGCGAGCTGGATGCAAGGGCGGCCCGTGCAGTGGCAGAAGACCGAACGGCATCGTGATGCGCGCAAGAAGTCCGACGGCAGCACGGGATCCGGCCCCGGATCCGCGACGGGAGCGCGTTCATGACCCCCATCGCCGCCTTTGCCCTGCTCCTCTCGGCGCTGCTGGTATGGCTTGCCATTCCGCTGCTGCCGGCGTTTCTGGAGCTCCTGTGGCCGCGTGATGCCCAGCCGCTCAATGCGGTCGGCAACGATGCGGGCAACCTGACATACTTCGCCGAATCGTTCACCGCGCGCGCGAACCGTGAAGGGCTGCTCGGGACGATGGTCCCGCCGCGCCTCACCGATGGCTCCACGGTCATCGCGCATTCGCAGGCACAGCCTCTCGCGAAGAAGAACGTGAAGGATCTGGTCGTGCTGATGGACACCGAACCGGTGCCCGCGGGAACGGAGTTCGCGAGTGAATGCCTCGCGCGTCTCACGCTGCGCGGCAGCGAGCGAGTCACCTACCGGGCGCTCTTGGGCCAGCGCGACATCCTGCTCGGCGCACGGTCGACCGTGCTGCGCTGGGTCCATGCCCGCGGTCGTCTCGAAGTCGCCGACGGGTGCTCGCTGCTCGGTCGCGCCACGGCCGATCGGTCGATCGTGCTGGCCCCGAACGTGGCGTTCGAGCGGCTTGAAAGCGATGTGGTGCGTGTGAGTGGGCAGGAAGCGGTCGAAACGCCGGTGCTGCCGACGGGCGCCTACGAGATGTTCATTCCGAAGAAGGCGACCTCGCTCGGGACGCACTACTGGCGCACGAACGAGAATCTGCTGGTGCCGGCGGGCGCGGCGCTGATCGGCTCGGTGATCTCAACCGCCGCGATCGTGGTCGATCAGGGCGCGCGTGTCACCGGCTCCCTCAAGGCGCATGGCGATCTCCGCATCTGTGCCGGCGCGGTGGTGGTGGGCTCGATCGCGGCCCGCGGCCGCATCACGATCGAACGGGGCGCCAAGGTGAGTGGGCCGCTCATCTCGGAGACGGCGGTGGTTGTGGAGAGCGCGATCATCGGCGGCCCGGGCAAGCGGACGACCATTACGGCCCCGATCATTCGCCTCTATCCCGGCGCGACGGTGTACGGCGCGGTGATGGCGGGCGAGGATGGATTGACGCTGGCGTGAGTTCGTTGGAACCGATTACACAGAGAAAAGGGGAAAAAGAGAAATGGATTTCTCATTTTCTCCTTTTCTCTGCGTGATCGGTTCAGAAACGACAAAGCCCCGGAGAATCTCCGGGGCTTTGTGATTGGACCGACTCGCGCTTACCAGCGGTAGTGCGCGAAGGCCTTGTTGGCCTCGGCCATGCGATGCGTGTCTTCCTTCTTCTTGATCGCATTGCCTTCGCCACGCGAGGCGGCGAGCACTTCGGCGGCCAGCTTTTCCGGCATGCTCTTCTCGTTGCGCTCACGCGAGTACGAGATGAGCCAGCGCATGGCCAGGGCGGTGCGACGATCCTGACGGACTTCGACCGGGACCTGGTAGGTGGCACCGCCGACGCGGCGGCTCTTCACTTCAACAACCGGCTTGAGGTTGTTGAGGGCCTGCTTGAACACGGCCACGCCCGGCTGGCTCGTCTTGTTCTCGACGATGTCCATGGCGCTGTAGAAGATCCCTTCGGCAGTGTTCTTCTTGCCCTGGATCATCAGGTTGTTGATGAACTTCGAGACAGTCTGGCTGTCATAGCGCGCGTCAGGCAACACGACGCGCTTCACGGCACTCTTGCGGCGGCTCACTTCTTCTTCCCTCCGGCGGCGGGCGCAGCGCCCTTCTTGGGACGCTTGGTGCCGTACTTCGACCGGCTCTGGTTACGTCCGTTCACGCCCGATGCGTCGAGCGTGCCGCGAACGATGTGGTAACGGACACCCGGGAGGTCCTTCACACGGCCGCCGCGCACGAGCACGATGGAGTGTTCCTGAAGGTTGTGGCCTTCGCCGGGGATGTAGGCCGTGACTTCGAGCTGGTTCGTCAGACGAACACGCGCAACCTTGCGCAGCGCCGAATTCGGCTTCTTGGGCGTCGTGGTGTAGACGCGGGTGCACACGCCACGCTTGAACGGATTGCTCTTGAGCGCGGGCGCCTTGGACTTCTCCACCACGTCCTTACGGGCGCGGCGGACCAGCTGGTTGATCGTAGGCATTCGGTTGTGGTTGCCCACGGCCCAGGGGCCGCAGGACGTTCGAACTCCGACCTCTACGTGGATCGCCTTCGAGATGCGGCTACGGAGGCGGCACGGAACGGAATCCGAAGCTTAGTCGAGGGGAGGGGGCTGGGTCAACCCGAGTGGCGGTGCCGAGTCCGAATTCGACCCAAAACCCAGAACCAAAAACCCGAGACCGAAAACTGATCAGTTTGGGGTCTCGGGTTTTTGGTTCTGGGTTCTGGGTTGGGTTCCCGGTTTAATACCCCCGTCCGCAACCCCAACACCCTCGCCGGGGTCTTACCCCTCTAAGAGGGGGGATTAACGGCGCCGGGCTGGCGACGTCCGCCCTTGGAGACGCGCCCGTCACCGGCTACCGCCGGGACGTGTCGGGCGTCTGACCCATGCCCGCGCCTGTGGCGCGGCTGTATCTTCGCGATGACGGCAACCTTCGGATACCACGTGAGCGATTTTCAGGACCGGCTGCAGGCAGCCCTGGGCGGCGACTACCACCTCGAGCGCGAACTCGACGGGGCGGGCATGTCGCGGGTCTTTGTGGCGCGTGAGCAGGCCCTGCGGCGCACCGTGGTCATCAAGGTGCTGCCCCCCGACCTCGCGGCCGGCGTCAACGTCGAGCGCTTTCGGCGCGAGATCCAGCTTGCCGCGCAGCTGCAGCACCCGCATATCGTGCCGCTCCTCGCCGCTGGCGAGGACGATGGCCTGCTCTGGTTCTCGATGCCCTTCATCGAAGGGCAGTCGTTGCGGCAGGCGCTCGCCGAGCGCGGCAAACTCTCGGCGCGCGACGTCGTCCGCATCCTGCACGACGTAGTCGACGCACTCGCCTACGCGCACGCCCGCGGCATCGTCCATCGCGACATCAAGCCGGGCAATATCCTCACGCAGGGGATGCACGCGCTCGTCACGGACTTCGGTGTCGCCAAGGCGCTCTCTGAGGCCATTCCGCTGCCCCTGCACGGGGGCACGACCAGCGGCATGGCGATCGGGACGCCGGCGTACATGGCGCCGGAGCAGCTGGCCGCTGATCCCGCCGCTGATCATCGCGTCGATATCTACGCGGTCGGGTTGCTCGCGTACGAGTTGCTGACCGGCAAGAGCCCCTTCAGCGGCAACTCGCCACAGGCGACGCTCGCCGCACAGCTCACCTACGTGCCGCCGGCGCCGCACACACTCTCGAGTGACATTCCGCCGGCGTTGTCGGCGATCATCATGCGCTGCCTCGAGAAGCAGGCGAGCAAGCGTCATGACACCGCCGCCGCGCTGCTGGCCGATCTCGAGGCGATGCCGCCCGTCAGCGGCGGCCTGCCGGTGCGGAGCCCCTCGGGCGGACGCCGCACGAGAGCGCTCGTCGCGGGCGCCGCCGTAGTCGCCGCAGCGGCGTGGGCGCTCACGAGCCGCCTCCCGAGTGGCTCGGAGACGCCCACCGGCGCCGATACGCTCGACGCTCGCGATGCCGGTCCGGGTGGCGCCCGTCAGAAGGTCGCTGTGGTGCGCACCCCGGGCATGCGCGACGCCGACTCGATCCGAATTGTGTCCGAAACGATCCCCGTCTTCCGCGAAGTGGGCGACGGGCTCGCCGGAACGACCGTCCCCCTCGTGATGACCCACGCGGAATCGCTGGCGATCGCCGAGGCGGTGCTCAGGCGGCAGCAGGTGCAAAAGACCGAACAGGCCGCCGGTGGCGCCGAGCCGAAGCCGGCCGGCGCCGCCGCCGCGAGTGCCGCGGGGGCGAAGGTGTTCGTGCATGCGCCCGACGGCGGACTGACCGAAGTGAATCGCGAACAGATCGTCGCCGAGGTGTCGCGCATCTTCACCGACTCCATGGCCAACGCGATCAAGGAAATGCAGGCCGCCCTCGCCAAGGCGCCGCGCATCGTGCGTTTCGGGCCGCCGGGGAGTGATCCCAACCAGCCGGGCATGCCGCCGGTCCCCGGCATGCCTCCCGGCAGCACCGGCCCCACGGGGAACGTGCGCTCGTTCACCCTCACCATGGCACCGCCCTCCGACGGGCGACTGCGCATCGTGGTGCTCCCCTACCAGAACACCACCGGCAAGCGCGAGTACATGGGCGCGACGCGCGAAGTCGCGAACATGCTCCGCGCGTCGATCCCCGCCGACAAGTACGAGGTGATCACCGACTCCACCGACCGCGGCTCACGCTCGGCCCCCGATCGCATGTCGATGGGGTGGACGATGCGGGCGGACTACATGCTTACCGGCATGATCACCACGCGCCAGGATTCGATGGTGTATCTCACGCAGCTCATCGACGTGCGTACCGGCCGCTTCACCCGCGTCTCTGAAGTGGCCGCGCCGCTCACCGACATGAAGCGCGCCTTCGACCCCACCAAGGCGCAGGTGGCGGCGTGGCTGGATACGGCGTCGGCGATCGCGGCGCGGCGGAGGGGCGGGCAGCCTGGAGATCGACGGTAAGGCTGAATGTTTGTGGTTGCCTTGAGAGGCGAGAAGCGAGTGGGAGTGTGGGTGGTGGGCGTGAGCTACGAGAAGCGCCGCGAGACTGTGTCTCGCGGCGCTTTCTCATGACTCCGGCTGGCGACTTCAACTCCCACTCGCTTCTCGCCTCTCAAGGCAACCAAAGAAAAACGGCGGGGCTCCAAAGGAGCCCCGCCGCTTCATCCACTTACTCGTCGGGCATCGTGAACGCCGACGGCTCGAAGGCCGGCAGCAATGCCTCGAAGTTCGGCTCCAGCGGTTCCGGCATCGGCTCCGGTTCCGGCAGCGCCTCGGAATCGACATCCACTTCCTGGTAGCGGTACATGCCTGTACCGGCCGGGATGAGGTGACCGATGATGATGTTCTCCTTGAGGCCCAGCAGGTCGTCGCGCGAGCCACGGATGGCCGCGTCGGTGAGGACGCGCGTGGTCTCCTGGAAGGAGGCCGCCGACACGAACGACTGCGTGGTAAGCGAGGCCTTCGTGATGCCGAGGAGGAGGGGCTCCGCCGTCGCCGGACGGATCTTCCGCTTCTTCGCATCCTCGTTGACGTCGCGGAACTGCGACCGGTCGACATGCTCGCCCTCGAGGAGCTCGGTGTCGCCCGAATCCGCAATGCGCACCTTCTGGAGCATCTGCTTGACGATCACGCCAATGTGCTTGTCGTTGATCTTCACGCCCTGCAGGCGATAGACCTCCTGCACTTCGTTGAGCAGGTACTCCTGCACCGCGCGCGGGCCCTTGATCCGCAGAATGTCGTGCGGGTTCACCGGACCTTCGCTGATGCGGTCACCGGCGCGCACGCGGTCACCCTCGTGCACGCAGAGGTGCTTACCAGACGGCACTTCGTAGACCTGCTCCGGCTGCGACTCGTCCACCGTCCACGAGCCGTTCTCGACGATCGCCGGACGGACGAAGACCTCGCGCTTGCCGCGCTTGATCTCGCCGAACCGCACGAAGCCGTCGATCTCGGAGATCGTGGCCGGATCCTTCGGACGACGGGCTTCGAAGAGCTCGGCCACACGCGGCAGACCGCCGGTGATGTCGCGCGTCTTATACGCCTCACGGCTGATCTTGGCCAGGATGGTACCGGCCTTGAGTTCCGAGCCGTCCTCGATCGTGATCACGGCACCGACCGGGAGGATGAAGTCGCGCACGCGCTTCTCCTTGCCGCCCTTGCTCTGCCAGATCTCGATGTGCGGGTGGAGCTTCTTCTCGCGGTCCTCGATCACGACGCGCTGGCGGAGACCCGTCAGTTCGTCGAGCTCTTCCGACAGAGACTCGTCTTCGACGAGGTCCACGAAGCGCACCGTGCCTTCGACGTCCGCGATGATCGGATTCGAGTACGGGTCCCACGTGAACACCGTGTCGTCCTTCTTCACGGCCTGACCATCCTCGACCATCAGGTACGCGCCGAGCGGCACCTGGAGGCGGGCTTCGATGGCCGCGTTCTTCTCGGCCGACGCCTTGATGATCAGTTCGCCTTCGTACGACGTCACGACCTTCTGGCCATCCGGGTTCACGACCGTCACGAGACGATCGCCGAACTCGATGACACCGGCCTTCTTCGTCTTGCGCGCCGTTTGCTCGGCGATACGCGCCGCCGTGCCGCCGACGTGGAAGGTACGCAGCGTGAGCTGCGTGCCCGGCTCGCCGATGGACTGCGCGGCGATGATACCGACCGCCTCGCCCAGATCGACCATGGCCATGGTGGCCAGGTTGCGACCGTAGCACATGCGGCAGAGACCACGCTTCGCTTCGCAGGTGAGGACCGAACGGATCTTCACCGTCTCGATGCCCGCATCTTCGATCTGCTGCGCCATCTCTTCCGAAATGAGCGTGCCCGCCTCCACGAGCAGACGCGGCCGGCCGGCCTCGTCGCGCTCCATCGGGTCGAACACATCATCGGCGGCCACGTTGCCGACAATGCGCTCGGCGAGCGGCTCGATCACATCTTCGCCTTCCTTGAGCGCGGCCGTCTCGAGGCCGAGGATCGTGCCGCAATCCTCTTCGGTGATCGTCATGTCCTGCGCGACGTCCACCAGACGACGCGTGAGGTAGCCGGCGTCGGCCGTCTTCAGCGCCGTGTCGGCCAGACCCTTACGGGCGCCGTGCGTCGACGAGAAGTACTCGAGCACCGAGAGGCCTTCACGGAAGTTCGACTTGATGGGGTTCTCGATGATTTCACCGATACCACCCGTCAGCTTCTTCTGCGGCTTGGCCATGAGGCCGCGCATACCCGCCAGCTGGCGGATCTGGTCGCGGCTACCACGGGAGCCGGAGTCGAACATCATGAACACCGGGTTGAACCCGCCCTGCGACTCGCGCATGGTCTTGATCATGGCGTCCGCGATGTCCGTATTCGCGTGCGTCCACGTGTCGATGACCTTGTTGTAGCGTTCGCCGTTCGTGATGTTGCCCGTCGCGTAGGCGCGCTGGAAGCGCTCGACGCGCTCCGACGCTTCCTGCAGCAACGTCTGCTTGTCCTTCGGGATGTGCAGGTCCTCGATGCCGATGGACACGCCACCGCGCGTCGCGTTGCGGAACCCGAACTCCTTGAGGCGGTCGAGCATGGCCACCGTTTCGGCCAGCCCCGCCGAGCGATAGCTCGCGAAGACGAGCTCGCCCAGCGCCTTCTTCTTCATGTCCTTGTTCAGGAACGGCATGCCCTTCGGCACGATGCCGTTGAAGAGCACACGGCCGCACGTCGTCCCGATCCATTCCTTGCCGTTCTCGGTCTCGACGAGCCAGCGGATCGGCGTCTGCAGGTTCGCGCGGTCGTTCACGATCGCCATTTCGACTTCGGCGATGCTCGAGAGCGACGGCAGCGAGTTCACGAACGCCGGGTCCGTGATCTTGCGATCGAAGTCGGCCGACGGCGCCTTGGTGGCGACGTAGCAGCCGAGCACGATGTCCTGCGACGGCTCGGCCACCGGACGACCGTCCGACGGCTTGAGGATGTTGTTCGAGGAGAGCATGAGCACGCGCGCCTCGATCTGCGCCTCGAACGAGAGCGGCACGTGCACGGCCATCTGGTCGCCATCGAAGTCGGCGTTGAACGCCGTCGTGACGAGCGGATGGATACGAATGGCCTTGCCTTCCACCAGCACCGGCTCGAACGCCTGGATGCCCAGGCGGTGGAGCGTCGGCGCGCGGTTGAGCAGCACCGGGTGGTCCTTGATGATCCCTTCGAGCACCTCGTAGACCATCGCGTTCTCACGCTCGACGATCTTCTTGGCGCGCTTCACCGTTTCGGCTTCACCGCTCTCGACGAGCTTGTGAATGATGAACGGCTTGAAGAGCTCCAGCGCCATGGCCTTCGGCAGGCCGCACTGGTGCAGCTTGAGCTCGGGACCCACGACGATGACCGAGCGGCCGGAGTAGTCCACGCGCTTGCCGAGCAGGTTCTGACGGAACCGGCCCTGCTTGCCCTTGAGCATGTCGGACAGCGACTTGAGCGGACGCTTGCCGCGGCCACGAATGGCCTTCGAGCGGCGGCCGTTGTCGAAGAGCGCGTCGACGGCTTCCTGCAGCATGCGCTTCTCGTTGCGCAGGATCACTTCCGGCGCGCGGTGCGAGATGAGCTTCTGCAGGCGGTTGTTGCGGTTGATGACGCGGCGATAGAGGTCGTTCAGGTCCGACGTCGCGAAGCGGCCGCCATCGAGCGGCACGAGCGGACGCAGGTCGGGCGGAATCACCGGAATGACGTCCGGGATCATCCACTCCGGCCGATTGCGGATCTCACCGCCCTCACCCGACGTGCGGAACGCGTCGACGATCTTGAGGCGCTTGAGCATCTGCTTCTTGCGATGCTGCGACGTCTCACCCACGACGCTGCCACGGAGCTCCTCGGCGGTCTTGTCGACGTCGAGGCGCTTGAGCAGTTCCCGCACGGCCGGCGCGCCGATGTCGCACTGGAACGCCGTATCACCTTCGGCCTTCGCCTTCTGGCGGAGCGTCAGGTATTCGTCTTCGTCGAGCAGCTGGCGCTCACGCACCTCCTGGCTGCCCGGGTCGATGACGATGTAGTTGCTGTAATAGATGACCTTCTCGAGATCACGGAGCGTGACGTCGAGCAGGTTGCCCATCGGGCTCGGCAGGGTCTTGAAGAACCAGATGTGCGCGACCGGCACGGCCAGTTCGATATGGCCCATGCGCTCGCGACGCACCTTGCTCAGCGTCACTTCCACGCCGCACCGATCGCAGATCACGCCGCGATAGCGGATGCGCTTGTACTTGCCGCAGTGGCATTCCCAGTCCTTGACCGGACCGAAGATGCGCTCGCAGAAGAGACCGTCCTTCTCCGGCTTGAACGAGCGGTAGTTGATGGTTTCCGGCTTGGTGACCTCACCCCACGACCACCAGGTGCGCAGGCCGGCCATCTCCAGCCGCTCGCGCTCCTTGGGGTCCTTGGGGCCGCGGATCTCCTCGGGCGAGGCGATCCGGACCGACATGAAATCGAACGCGGACGCGCGGGCTTCGCGCGAGCTGCGGAAATCGATCATCGACTTACTCCTCCCCGCCGTTGCTGTTGCCGCCGGCGTCGATCAGCTCAACCCCGGTGCCATCGCTGGCGCCGAGAGTGACCTTGATGCCGAGCGCCTGCAGTTCCTTCACGAGCACGTTGAACGACTCCGGGATGCCCGGTTCGGGCAGATTCTGGCCCTTCACGATGGCCTCGTAGACACGGCTGCGGCCGTTCACGTCGTCCGACTTCACCGTGAGAATTTCCTGGAGCGTGTGCGCCGCGCCGTACGCCTCCAGCGCCCACACTTCCATCTCGCCGAAGCGCTGACCACCGAACTGCGCCTTGCCCGCGAGCGGCTGCTGCGTGACGAGGGAGTAGGGGCCAATGGAGCGGGCGTGGATCTTGTCGTCGACAAGGTGCGACAGCTTGAGCATGTAGATCTCGCCGACCGTCACCGGCGACGTGAAGTACTCGCCCGTGCGACCGTCGCGCAGCTTCGCCTTGCCCGTGGGCGTGAGCCCGGCCAGACGAATGAGCTCCGCCGCGGCGGCGTCCGTATCGGCCTCCTTGCCACCCGCGAGCATCGCCGCGAGCGCCGGGAGTCCCTTCTTCTGCAGCGCCGCGACCGGCGAGGCCTGCGCCTCACTCTCGAGCAGCTCGATGGCCTTCGCCGCGTCACCCGGGAGTTCGTCACCCGTGCGATGAATGGCGATGGTCGCCTGCACCGCATCGAGCTCACGCTGCGCCAGCGTGCGCGCCGCCTGCGTCAGGAAATCCTTCGCGCGGGTATACAGCCCCTTGGTCTCGGCCGACATCGCCTTGCCACCAAGGTCGTTGAGGTTCGCATCCATCAGCAGCTCGACCTTGTCCGGCAGGCGGCGGTCGGGCTTGATGTCGGCGAGCAGCGCCTTCACTTCGGCTGGCGTCGCGTCGTTCGACGCATCGCCGAGCATCAGCGTCTCACGCGCCCAGCGCAGGCCGGCGAGCTTCATGAGCAGGCCGATTTCGCGCTCGTTCGCGCCTTCGAACACCGGCGTCTTCGCGTAGAAGTTGAGCAGCTTCGCGGCCCACCCGAGGTGGGTCTCGAGGATCTGCCCGACGTTCATGCGCGACGGCACGCCCAGCGGGTTGAGCACGATGTCCACCGGACGGCCGTTCGGGAGGAACGGCATGTCTTCTTCGGGGACGATACGCGCCACGATACCCTTGTTGCCGTGACGGCCGGCCATCTTGTCACCGACCGAGATCTTGCGCTTCTCGGCCAGGTACACCTTCACGAGCTGGATCACACCCGGCGGGAGCTCGTCGGGCTGCAGGATGCGGTCGATACGCTCTTCGGCCCGCTCTTCGATCCGGCTCTTCTCTTCGTTCGCGGCGTCGATGATCTCGCGCACGCGATCGTTCGCCTTCTTGTTCTCGACGCGGAACGTCTTGAGGTCGAGCGTCGCGAAGCGGAGCCCCTCGAGGATCTCCTTCGTGAGCACGGTGCCCGCCGGAATCGCTTCCTCGACGGTGCCCGCCTTGAGCGCGAGCGACACCTTTTCGCCTTCGAGGAGCGTGGCCAGCTCGGCGTCACGCACTTCGTTGACGCGAATCTTTTCCTCGCCCTCGAGACGGCGCACTTCACCGATGCGCTCGCCGCGATCCTTTTCAACGACCTGATCTTCGACGCGCGAGAAGATCTTCACGTCGATGACCGTGCCTTCCATGCCCGGCGGCACCTTGAGCGAGCTGTCCTTCACGTCCTTCGCCTTTTCGCCGAAGATGGCCGTGAGGAGCTTCTCTTCCGGCGACAGCTCGGTCTCACCCTTCGGCGTGATCTTGCCGACGAGGATGTCACCCGGCTTCACCTGCGCGCCGATGCGCACGATACCGCGCTCGTCGAGGTCAACCAGCGACTCCTCGGCGACGTTCGGAATTTCGCGCGTGATTTCTTCCTGCCCGCGCTTGGTGTCGCGGACGTGCAGTTCGAGCTCCTGAATGTGGATCGACGAGAACACGTCGAACTTCACCAGGCGCTCGGAGAGCACGATGGCGTCTTCGAAGTTGTGGCCGTACCAGGGCATGAACGCCACGGTGACGTTGGCGCCGAGCGCGAGCTGGCCCATTTCCGTCGCCGCACCGTCCGCGAGCACTTCACCCTTCGCGACCTGCTGGCCCATGCGGACGAGCGGGCGCTGGTTGATGGCGGTGTCCTGGTTGGTACGCCAGTACTTCTTGAGCTTGTAGCGATCGAGCTGGCCGAGGCGCGCCAGCGGACGATCGGTCTCGACGGCACCGGCGATGAGGCCGGCGTCGACGATGATCTCATCGGCCGTGACGCTCGTGACGATGCCGGCGCGGCGCGCGATGATCACCGCGCCCGAGTCGACGGCCACGGTGGCCTCGAGGCCCGTGCCGACGAGCGGCGTACGGGGCTGGAGGAGCGGCACCGCCTGGCGCTGCATGTTCGAGCCCATCAGCGCGCGGTTGGCGTCGTCGTGCTCGAGGAACGGAATGAGCGCGGCGGCGATGGACACGAGCTGTTCCGGCGCCACGTCCATGTAGTCGATGTTCTCGGGCGGCTCGAGCGGCAGGTCGCCGCGCTTACGCGTGAGCACGAGTTCGTCGACGAACGTGCCGTCGGGATTGAGCTTGGCGTTGGCCTGCGCGATGATCGCGTCTTCTTCGCGGTTCGCGTCGAGCCACACGATCTCGCCCGTCACCCGGCCTTCCTTCACGATGCGGTACGGGGTCTCGATGAAGCCGAGATCGTTCACGCGGGCGAAGCAGGCGAGCGACGTGATCAGGCCGATGTTCGGACCTTCCGGCGTCTCGATGGGGCACATGCGGCCGTACTGCGAGTAGTGCACGTCACGGACTTCGAAGCCGGCGCGCTCACGCGTGAGGCCGCCCGGACCGAGCGCCGAGAGGCGACGCTTGTGCGTCAGCTCGGCGAGCGGGTTCGTCTGGTCCATGAACTGCGACAGCTGCGACGAGCCGAAGAACGCCTGGATGACCGCGGACACCGTACGGGCGTTCACGAGGTCGTCGAGGGAGATCTTCTCCGGATCGGTGTTGATCGACATGCGCTCCTTGACCAGACGCGCCATGCGCGAGAGGCCGACGGAGAACTGGTTCGCGATCAGTTCACCGACCGAGCGGATGCGGCGGTTGCCGAGCTGGTCGATGTCATCCACATCGCCGCGGCCTTCGTGCAGTTCGACGAGCTGACGCATGATCTCCACGAAGTCTTCCTTCGTGAGGACCGTGGTGCTCATCGGCGTGTTGAGGCGCAGGCGCTGGTTGATCTTGTAACGACCGACGCGACCGAGGTCATAGCGCTTCGGCGAGAAGAACAGGCGCTCGAGCGCCTGCTTCGCCGTTTCGCGGTTCGGGGCGTCGCCCGGACGGAGGAGGGCGTAGATCTGCTTGAGCGCCTCTTCCTCGGCCTTGGTCGGATCCTTGGCCAGCGTGTTCTTGATGAGCGTCGACTCGGCGCGGCCGGAGGCGACGAACACCGTCACCTTGGTCTGGTCGGCCTTGCGGATCTTCTTGATGACGGCGTCGGTGAGCGTCGTATCCTTCTCGGCGATCACTTCACCGGTGTCGAGATCGATCACGTCCTTGGCCAGCGTACGGCGCACTTCGCGCTCGCCGCGGTCGATCGCGTCCTGCTCGTCGCGGAGGTCGATCTGCGTGTACGACGCGAAGACCTTGACCGACGTGACGCCCTGGCGCACGAGACGGTTGAGCACCTCTTCGGTGAGCTCATCACCTTCGCGCACAAGCAGCGCGGCCTCGGAACGCTCGCGCTCGGCCTTCGCCTTCTTGGTCTTGGGCTTCGGCGCGTCGGCCGCCGTGATCTCGCCTTCGAGCGTGATGTCTTCGGCGATGATGGCGCCGAGCACTTCACGCTGGTCGTTGCGCGTTTCGCGCTTCTTGGTCAGGTCGAGGTCGCGCTCAGCGAAGAACAGGCGCAGAATGTCGCGATTCTCGCCATAGCCGAACGCACGCAGCAGGGCCGTCGCGGGGAACTTCTTCTTCTTGTCGATGTGGACGTAGATCACATCGTGGATGTCCACGGTGAACTCGACCCAGGAGCCGCGGAAGGGAATGATCCGCGACGAGAGCAGCCGCTGGCCGTTCGGGTGCGTGCTCTCTTCGAACACGACGCCGGGCGAGCGATGCAGCTGCGAGACAATGACGCGCTCAGCGCCATTGATGACGAAGGTGCCGAGCTCGGTGAGGAGCGGCAGTTCGCCGAGATAGACTTCCTTTTCGATGATGTTCCGGGGACGCTTGCCGTCGCCGGTATCCTCGAAAATGACGAGCTGGAGGGTGGCCTTGAGCGGGGCCGAGTACGTCATGTCGCGCTCGATGCATTCGGCGACCGAGTACTTGGGCTCGCCCAGCGAGTACCGCACGAACTCCAGCGAGAAGTTCTCGTGGACGTCCGTGATCGGGAACAGGTCCTTGAAGACGCGCTCGAGGCCGACGTCCTCGCGCTCCTGCTGCGCGGCATCCAGTTGTAGCAGCGACTCAAAGGCGCGCGTCTGGATGTCCAGCAGGTGGGGCATGTCCATGCCCGTCTCGAGCTTCGCGAACGAGATCTGGTTCATCATATCCTTAAGGGGCTCACCCTCTGGCGGGGTGCGCGAATCCCGGACGGCGGAGACCCCGCCGACCGGGGGCGCAAAGCGCTCCGTCCCCGACGGCCACGGTCACGTTTTCGTGACCCTGGCCCCCGGGGAGGAGCGTTCCAACGACGGAACTACAGAGTGTCGACGTAGAGCTGGCCTATGGCCGGGCTTTACTTGACTTCGACGCCAGCGCCTTCGGCCTCGAGCTTGGCCTTGATCTGCGCGGCTTCGTCCTTCGACACGTTTTCCTTCAGCGTCTTCGGCGCGCCGTCGACCAGGTCCTTCGCTTCCTTGAGGCCCAGGCCGGTGAGCTCGCGCACCACCTTGATGACCTGGATCTTCTTGGCGCCGGCATCCTTGAGGATGACGGTGAACTCGGTCTGCTCTTCGGCCGCGGCCGCCGGGGCCGCCGCGCCACCGCCGCCGCCCGCCGCAACCGCGGCGATCGTGACGTTGAACTTCGTCTTGAATTCTTCGATGAGCTCGGACAGCTCGATGACGCTCATCGCGCCGATCGCGTCGAGGATCTCGCTCTTGGTAGCCATGGTGTAAAAATCTCCGTGTGTCTCCCCCAGGGAGCCTGGGGCGTTGTTAATCAGGCGAACGCCTGGGGATCAGTTGGAGCCTTCGAGCTGCGCCTTACGGGCGTCGAGGGCGAGGGCGAACATCATCGGGATGCTGTTCAGGTACCCGGCGAACATCGAGAGAGCTTCTTCACGCGTCGGGAGCGAGGCCAGCTTCTTGACCATCGCTTCGTCGATCGCATTGCCCTCGTAGACGCCGCCCTTCACGGTGGGCTTCTGATCGTTCTCCTTCGCGAAGTCGGAGAGGACCTTGGCCGCCGTGATGGCATCCTTCGCCACCACCACCCCCGTGGGGCCCTTCAGACGCTGGGACACCAGGCCGCTTTCGTTCACGGCACGGAGCGCCAGCGTGTTCTTGATCACGACGTACTCCACGCCCGCCTTGCGGAACCGGCGACGGAGGTCCGTCATGCGCTTCACGTTCAAGCCCGTGAAGTCGGTGTAGTAGAGTGCCGTGGCACCCTGCATCGACGCCTTGAGGCTGTCGACCAACACCTGCTTGTCGCTCTTCTTGGCCTTTGGCTTTGCTTTCATGGTGACGTCTCCCTCTTACCGGAACGGCGTGGTGTCGATGGTGACGCCAGGACCCATGGAGCTCGAGATCGCGACGTTGCGGATGTACACGCCCTTCGCCGCAGCGGGCTTGGCGCGGACAATGGTATCCAGCAGCGCAGCAAAGTTGGTCTCGAGCTGATCGGGCGTGAACGAGATCTTGCCGATCGGGGCGTGCACATTGCCGCCCTTGTCAACACGGAACTCGATCTTGCCGCCCTTCGACTCCTTGACCGCCTTCGCCACGTCGAACGTGACCGTGCCGGCCTTCGGATTCGGCATCAGGCCGCGCGGACCGAGGACACGGCCGAGCTGGCCGATCTGTCCCATCTGGTCCGGGGTCGCGATCATGACGTCGAAATCGAGCCAGCCTTCCTTGATCTTCGCGAGGTACTCGGTGCCGACGAAATCGGCGCCCGCCTCCTGCGCTTCCTGCACCTTCGAACCCGCCGCGATGACGAGCACGCGCATCGTCTTCCCCGTACCAGCCGGGAGGACGACGGTGCCACGCACCACCTGATCGGCATGCCGGGGATCAACCCCGAGGCGGATCGCCACTTCGACGGTCTCGTCGAACTTCGCGAAGCTCATCTGCTTCACGAGGGCGATGGCCTGCTTGGCCTCATACGACTTGCCGAGTTCGCGACGCTCACTCGCGGCTCGGTACTTCTTCCCGTGCGTCTTCATGAGGCTCAATCCTTCACCGTGATGCCCATGGAGCGGGCCGCGCCGGCGATCATCGCCACCGCGCTCTCCATGCTGTCACAGTTGAGGTCGGGCATCTTGAGCGTCGCAATCTTTTCGAGCTGCGCGCGCGAGATGGCACCCACCTTGACCTTGTTCGGCTGACCCGAGCCCTTCTCCACGCCGAGCTCCTTCTTGATCAATTCCGCCGCGGGCGGCGTCTTGAGAATGAAGGTGAACGACTTGTCCGCGTAGATCGTGACCTCGACGGGGATGATCATATCCCCGCCCTGCGTGCGAGCGTTGAACTCCTTGCAGAACCCCATGATGTTGATACCCTGGGGACCGAGGGCCGTACCTACCGGGGGCGCCGGGTTCGCCTTGCCTGCAGGAATCTGCAGTTTGACGAATCCAGTGACCTTCTTGGCCATGCGACTTCCTCATCGCGAGTTACCCACGCGGACTGTCCACGTGGGGGCTAGCTACCACGTTGTTTGGCGTCGAGTGGTGGCGACGTCCTTCGAGAGATCTGGCGATCTCTCCACCTTCAACTGATCAGTTCTGCGTTCCGGGTTTTTGGTTGTGGGTCGTGGGTGAACCCACAACCCAGGACCGAAAACCCGAAACCCACGACTGATCGGTTCAGTACCCTCTCAGCTGCAGGTAATCCAGCTCCACACTCGTCGGTCGCCCGAACAGGGAAACCGACACCCGCACCTTGCCCTTGTCGGGCAGCACTTCTTCGACCGTACCGTTGAAGTCCGCGAACGGGCCTTCGGTGATCGCCACCGCCTGCCCCACGAGGAACGGAATCTCCTCGCGCACCGGCGCTTCCTCGGCCGGATCCGCCTGCCCCAGCAGGCGACGCACTTCGTCGTCGCGCAGCGGCATCGGATCGCGATCCTTCCCAACGAACTTGATCACGCCCTGGATCGCGCTGATTTCGTGCAGCGTGTCCTGGCTGGCGACCATTTCGACGATCACGTAGCCGGGAAACTTCTTGCGCTCGACCGTGACCTTCTTGCCGTTCTTGATCTCCACGACCTCTTCCGTCGGCACGATGGCCTGACGGATGAGCCGGTCCTCGGGCGCCACCGGATCCGCGTCGATCTTTCGCTGGATCAGGCGCTGCACCTTGTTCTCGTGGCCGGACGTGGTTTGGATCGCGTACCAGCGATGTTCGAGCATCGACAGCGTCATGAGCGAGTCAGCGGGGTCAGGGGAGATCAGCGACCGAGGAGCATGGACGGCAGCCGCACCAGCAGCGCCTGCAACCCCACGTCCACCAGGCCAATCACGGCCCCGAGCAGCAGCACGAAGATGATGATCTGAATCGTCGCCTGTTGCAGCTGCGGGCGATCGGGCCAGGTCACCTTCTTCATCTCGGCGATCACGTCATGGTAGAACGTGACCAGCCGAGTGCCGAGTCCCGGACGGGATACCTCGACGGGAGCGGTCATGACTACTTCGTTTCCTTGTGCGTCTGATGCTTGTTGCAGCGCGGGCAGTACTTCTTCCACTCGACGCGCTCGGGATGCAGACGCTTGTTCTTCATCACGAAGTAATTGCGGTTCTTACACTCGGTGCACCCGAGGATGATCTTCTCGCGCGGCATGATTCCGGCTCCAGCTCGTAGCTGACTATAGACCTGCGTCGACCAGCGATAAGGCAGCCGCACCGATTGGGCTGGCGCGCTGCCACATGAGAAAAAACGTTCGACACCCCGCCCGGCGAGGCCGGAAGGGGTGAGCCTTGCAACGTAGCGGAGCCGGACGCCACCCGCAAGTCACGGGCCCGTCGTATCCACACGCCCCGGGGGTGGCTCGCAAGTCGCTCCCCCATGGGCAGTTAGTTCGACCGGTGTGACGCCGAACGCGCCCCGAATGTTCCCGCAAGACGGGCCCCGCCCGACACGGCCGAGGCTGCCATTTTCGGGGACCGGGCGTATGGTTCCGGCCATGCCCGGCACCATCCACATCCGCCTCGCCGTCCCCGCCGACGCCCCCGCCATCGCGGCCATCTACAACGAGGGGATCGCCGGCCGCGGCGCCACCTTCGAGACTACCCCCCGCACCGAAGGCGACATCCTCGGCTGGTTCAGCACCGCCGTCCCGGTCACCGAGGCCGGTCACCCCATCCACCATCCGTTCCTTATTGCAGAAAACCGGGACGAACGCGTGGTGGGCTGGATCCGGGCCTCCGCCTATCGGGCGCGCGCCTGCTACGCCGGCATCGGGGACTTCTCCGTGTACGTCGCCGCCGACACCCGCGGGCAGCGCGTCGGCGACACCCTCATGGCCGCTTTCCTCCCGGCCTGCCAGGAGGCGGGGCTCTGGAAGGTCCTCTCCCGGATCTTCCCGGAGAACGCCGCCTCCCTCGCCCTCTGCGCCCGCCACGGCTTCCGGGTCGTGGGGACCTACGAAGCCCACGCGCAGCTCGATGGCGCGTGGCGGGATGTGGTCATCGTGGAGCGGCGGCTCGTCTAGGCCACGCGCCGGCTGCCGACGCTACGGTACCAGCTCGACGGTCAGCCCCAGCGGCCCGTGGGCGCCGATCACGAGCGTCTGCTCGATGTCCGCCGTCTTGGATGGCCCGGCGACGAAGCAGCCGAAGGGGGCCGCCGCGATATCGATCGCCGCATAGGCGTCGTGCAGCGTATCGACCAGCGAGGCCCGCGACACCACCAGGGTGACGTGCTCGGCCAGAAAGAGCTGCTGCCGGTCATCTGCGGTGCGCGGCACGACCCAGACGGCACCACTTTCGGCCACGCCCACGACCCCCACAAAGCGCACCGCGTCGGCGGCGGGCGCGACGACGTCGCTCGCGGACACCACCTCGGCACCACTCGCCCGCACCTGCGCGATGAACCGTTCGACGCGTGCCGACGCGGTGGCTGGCACCGGTGCGTACTCGCCCGGATGCGCGACCGGCGCGAGATGCGGCGCGCGGCCGACGTCGCGCAGGCGGGCCAGGATGTCGGCGCGCGCGTCAGTGCTCATGATCACTCCGGGCGCGCCACCAGGCGTGGAACGACTCGGCAGCGGGCATGGGCACTGTACGCCCGCGCCCCCACCCGCCACTCAGCGCGCGCGTGACAGCACGCGGGAGAACGCGCAGCGCCAGGCGGAGTACCGGCGTCAGCGCGCGGGCCAGCGCGGGGCGCTGCAGCAGCTGCGTCGCCACGCGGGTCGCCTGTCGAGTGCGCGACGACCCGTGCCCCGCCTGCACCACATCGGCCCGCCAGGCCAGCAGTTGCGCATCGAGATCGACGTGCACCGGACACACTGCGGTGCATGAACCGCACAGCGTACTCGCGAAGGGCAACGAGGCATGCGCCGCGAGATCAAACCCCGGCGCGAGTACGCTGCCGATGGGGCCCGGTACCGTCGTGCCGTAGCTGTGGCCGCCACTGCGGCGATACACAGGACAGGTGTTGAGACACGCGCCGCAGCGGATGCACTTGAGCGAGCGCCAGTAACTGGGGCGGGCGAGCTGCGCGGTGCGCCCGTTGTCAACCAGAATGATGTGCACCACCTGCCCCTCGCGCGGCCCGTGCACATGCGAGGTGTACACCGTCTGCGGCTGCCCGGTGGCGCTGCGGGCGAGCAGGCGGAGAAACACCGGCAGATCGCGCGCCGTCGGGATGATCTTCTCGATTCCGATCGACGCGATGTGCAGCGGCGCCAGCGCCATCCCGAGATCGGCATTGCCCTCATTCGTGCACACCACGAACCCACCCGTCTCGGCCACGGCAAAGTTGGCGCCGGTGAGCGTCGCGTCCGCGGCGAGAAAGCGCGCGCGCAGATCGGCGCGCGCCGCCCGCGTCAGCGCGACGGGATCGACGAGCGTGGCGGGCGTGCCGAGGTGTTCGTGAAAGGTGGCACCGACATCCGCGGTCTGCAGATGGATCGCCGGCATCACGATGTGGCTCGGCGGTTCCTCGCGCAGCTGCACGATGCGCTCGCCGAGGTCCGTGTCCACCACCGCGATCCCGCGCGCCTCGAGATACGGGTTGAGCTGACACTCTTCGGTGAGCATCGACTTGCTCTTGACCAGCCGCGTCGCGCCCGCCTCGGCGAGCAGGCGGTGCACGATCGCGTTGTGCTCCGCGGCGTCGCGCGCCCAGTGCACCTGCAGGCCCTTCGCCCGTGCCATTCGCTCGAACTGCTCGAGATACGACGCCAGGTGCGTGAGCGTATGCTCCTTGATCGCCGACGCGTGCGTCCGCAGCGCTTCCCAATCGGGGACATCGGCCACGGCAGTGTCGCGCCGTTGCCGGATCCACCACAACGCAGCGTCGTGCCACTCGGTCCGGTCGGCATCGCTCACAAACGCGGCGGCCGCCGCGGCGTGATCGAGCACCGGCAGTGTCGGGCGGCTCATGCGTGATTCATCCGCGCCCCAGACGGCGTGCGGGGTCGAGCACTTCCGCCACGTGCCACATCGGCAGCGGGGCGCCATTGGCCTCGGCGACGGCGCGCAGATGCAACGCACAGCTCAGATCCGTGGTCACGACGGCTTCGGCCTTCGCGCGGCGCATATCGCGCAGGCGATCAGTGCCCATGCGGGTGGAGAGCTCGGGTTCGCCGAGGGCAAAGGTGCCCCCGAAGCCGCAGCATTCGTCCGGGCGGGTCAGCGGGGCGACCTCGAGGCCGTGGACCTGCGCGAGCACCGCCGTCACCAGGTTCCGTGGCGCGACCGTGCTGCCGGGACCGCGCTCCGACGGCACCGCGAGGCCGAGGCCGCGCAGCGCGTGGCACCCGATGTGGACGGCCACGCGTGCCGGGCAGGTAGCGCCAAGCGCGGCGAGTGCGGGGAGGCCGATCTCGTCATGCAGGAATGCGGTGAATTCCTGGACGCGGCGGCGCAGGGCGTCGTGCGTGGTATGCGCGCGCACATGCTGCGCGCAGCTGCCCGAGAGCACCACGACGGGGGCATCGCCGGGGACCTCACGCACGTGTGCCTGCTCGAAGCGCGTGAGGAGCGCTTCCCCATCGTCGTTGTAGCCGGCGTTCGTGGGCGGCTGGCCGCAGCAGCTGGCCGAAGCCGCCACGTGCACCCGGCAGCCGAGCCGCTCCAGCACCGCCACCGCCGACCGGGCGGCCGACGGCTGGAACTGATCGACAAAACAGGGCACGAACAGGACGACGTCACGCATGGGTGTCACCCATGGGCGTCACGCAGAAGGGGCTGGCATGGTACGCCCAAGATGCATCGCTGCACTCCGGCGCGCGGCCCCCGGTCTACGCCACGCGGTCCCCGAAACACCAAACCCCGCCGGTCGGATGACCGGCGGGGTTGGTTTTGAGAGCTCACGACCGGGATCGAACCGGTGACCTCATCCTTACCAAGGATGTGCTCTGCCGACTGAGCTACGTGAGCGTCCTGCACACCTGCGAGCTACATGAAACAGAGCGGGAGACGGGACTCGAACCCGCGACATCAAGCTTGGAAGGCTAGCGCTCTACCAACTGAGCTACTCCCGCGTTGTCCGTCGTACCCGATGCACCCGCCATCGGTCCCGCATACGTCCTGTAGTGGTGAGGGAAGGATTCGAACCTTCGAAGGCTTGCGCCGTCAGATTTACAGTCTGATCTCGTTGGCCACTTGAGTACCTCACCCGAGGCCGCCGGCTTGGGGCCGGCACGGCCCGAAGCTGACGATGGGGCTCGAACCCATGACCTGCTGATTACAAATCAGCTGCTCTACCAACTGAGCTACGTCAGCAGAAGGACCCGAACTCCCAGAGTCCCGTAGGATAATGGGGGTCTACCCCTTCCGCCAGCGGGTGCCCTGCGGGCCGTCCTCAATGAGGATGTTTCGAGCCACCAGTTCGTCACGCACCGCATCGGCGGCAGCCCAATCGCGCCGTTCCCGAGCCGCCTTGCGGGCCGCCAGACGGTCCTCGACCCAGGCCGCCAGCTCGGCGTCGGCGTCCTGCTCCGGGACGAGATCGAGCACCCCGTCCATCAGCCGGAACGCCGCCCGCGCGCGCTCCAGGGCCGCCACATCGGTGCCGCCCGCGTCGAGCTCGCGGTTGGCCTCGGTGATGAACGTGAAGAGCGACGCCATCGCCTCCGGCGCGTTCAGGTCGTCGAACAGCGCGTCGATGAACGCCTGCTCAGCACGCGTCGCCGCATCGGCCAGCGCCGGCGTCGCGCCCGTCGCCTCGGCCAGACGGCGCGCGAAGGCGCCCACGCGGTTCACCGCCACGCGTGACGATTCGAGCGTATCCTCGCCAAGGTTGAGCTGCTTCCGGTAATGCGCGCTGAACACAAAGTGGCGGTATGCGGTGCCGCTGATCCCGGCGTCGCGCAGCCCCACCACGTTCGACACGTTCCCCACCCGCTTGGCCATCTTGGAGCCGTCGGTGAGCAGGAACTCCCCATGGCACCAGCACCGGGCGAACGGCTTGCCCGTCGCGGCTTCACTCTGCGCGATCTCGTCCTCGTGATGCGGGAAGATCAGGTCGATCCCCCCCGCGTGCAGGTCGAACGTCTCGCCGAGGTACTTCATGGCCATCGCCGAGCACTCGAGGTGCCACCCGGGACGCCCGCGCCCCCATGGAGAATCCCACGCGGCGCCGGTCGCTTCGTCTTCGGGCTTGGCCGCCTTCCAGAGCGCGAAGTCCTGCGCGTTCTCCTTGGCGTACTCGTCCTGCGCCACCCGCGCCCCGCTTTTCACTTCGCGCTTGTCGAGCTGCGACAGCTTGCCGTAGTCCGCGAAGCGATCAATCGCGAAGTACACCGAGCCATCCTCCGCGATGTACGCCACGCCGTTCGCGACGAGCCGCTCCACGAGCGCGATCATCTCGGGGATGTGCTCGGTCGCCTTGGGGTAGCGCTCCGCGTCCTCGATGCGGAGATAGCGCCGGTCCTGGTGAAAGAGCGCGGTGTAGGGCTCCGTCACCTGCAGGATCGAGATCCCCTCCGCCTGCGCCTTCCGGATGATCTTGTCGTCCACGTCGGTCAGGTTCATCACCTGCTCGACCTGCCACCCCGCCAGGCGGAAGACCCGTCGCAGCAGGTCCTCGAAGAGAAACGTGCGAAAGTTACCGAGATGGGCGGCGTTATAGACCGTCGGTCCACACGTATACATGCGCACCGTGTGACCATCGACGGGTGCGAATGGCTCGACGCGACGCGTCAGCGTGTTGAACAGACGGAACTCGGGCATCGGCGTGCGACTGGGGGACAGGGGCAGCGAACGATTGGGGCTTGTGGGTCGGCCGGGATCCACCGACAATTTCGTGCGTTGAATCTAATGGGGGTCACCTAGCCCCCTGTGCCTTCCCTCCCACCGGATCCATCCATGTCGCAGCCCGTCTCGCCGGATCGTCCGTTCCGCGCCCGTACCGTTGCCCTCGTCGCCGGCGTCGTCGCGGTGAGCCTCGCCGCCCGCTGGCAGCAGCCGGCCACGCCGGCCCCCGCGACGCAGCCCCCGGCCGCGCCGGCCGCGGCCTTCGGGTCCGCGGATCCAGCGGCGCAGCTCCGCCGC